>NZ_JBFULE010000153.1:0-9070 GCF_056400485.1 Roseateles sp. P5_B10 | reverse complement strand
GCACAGCACGTGCTGGCCGCGCACCGGGCGGCGACAGGCGAACCCGCCAAGGCAGGCAGCCTGGCCTTGCGCTACGCCTATTCGGGCCAGGGGCTGGTTGGCACCGTCGTCACGCGGTTCGACACCGCCAGCGGCGCCTTCGTCACGGACAGTGAACTCGGCCCGATCACCGTGGCGAACGGCTTCGACGGCCGCCTGCCGTGGATGCGCGACATCTCGGGCGCCTACACGCCCCAGCAGGGCGGTGACCGGGTGCGCCTGGCGATCAACGAAGCCTACCGACTGGCCAACCTGTGGTGGCGCCGGGATCGCGGCGGCGCCCGCATCGAGGCGCTGGGCCGCGAGACGCTGGACGGCCGCGCTCTGGAGCATCTCGCCGTGACGCCTCGCGGCGGCTTGCGTTTTGACGCCTGGTTCGACGCCGGCAGCGGGCTGCTCGCCCGCATCGCCGAGCGCCAGATGTTCTTCGACACCCGCACGACCTACGAGGACTACGTCCGCCAGGGCGGCGCGCAGGTGGCTGGCCGCGTCATCGTCGACGGCGGCACCGGCGAGTCCGGCCTGGCGACGATGCGGCTGCTCGACGTCAGCTCGCCACCGCGGCGGCCCCGCACCGCCTACGCCATGCCGGCCGACCCACCACAAGGCGTCACCCTGGCCGACGGCGCCCGCCGGGCCAGCGTGCCGTTCCGGCTGCTGAACAACCACATCTACGTCGAGGCGCACGTCAACGGCCACGGCCCCTACACCTTCATCGTCGACACGGGCGGCCACACCATCCTTTCGTCCCGCGTGGTGGCCGAGGCGGGCCTTGATGCCCAGGGCGCCTCACCGTCGGCGGGCGCCGGCGAGAAGACGACGACCAGCGGCTATGCGAAGGTGCGCGAGATCGCGCTCGGCCCGGTCCGCATGCACGACCAGACGGCGATCACCATGGACATCTACGACCCGGCTGTCGAAGGCATCCGGGTCGACGGCATGGTCGGCTTCGAGCTGCTGCGCCGCCTGGCGCTGCGCATCGACTACCAGCACAGCACGTTGACGTTCAGCCGCTTTGACGCCTTCGATGCCGGCGACGCGGGCACGGCCATCCCGTTCAAGTTCTACGACCACCTGCCGCAAGTGGAAGGCAGGGTGGGCGACATCCCGGCGCTGTTCGACATCGACACCGGCTCGCGCAGCGAGGTGGACCTCACGAGCCCCTTCGTCGCCGCCCGCCGCCTGCGCGAACGCTTCCCCGGCGCCGTCACCGCCATGACCGGCTGGGGCGTCGGCGGCCCCTCGATGTCGGAGGTCGTGCGGCTGCCGTCGCTGTCGCTCGGGCCGGTCACCATCAACGCGCCGGTGGCGGCGCTGTCGGGCGCCAGGGCCGGCTCCTTCAGCGATGCCAACTTCGACGGCAACATCGGCAGCGGGCTGCTCAAGCGCTTCGTGACCAGCTTCGACTACTCGCGCCAGCGCATGTATCTCAAGCCCATCGTGCCGCCGCCTGTCGACGCGGGCCGCTTCGATCGCTCGGGCATGTGGCTCAACGCGGCCGACGAAGGCTTCGTCGTGGCCCACGTCTCTCCCGGCGGCCCGGCGGAGGCGGCAGGGGTTGCCGTCGGTGACCGGCTCCTCACCCTCGACGGCCGGGCGGTGCAGGCCGATGAGCTGTCCGCGACACGGGCGCTGCTGCGCACCCGGGCGGATGGCGATCGCATCACGCTGGGCATGCGGCGCGGCACCGAGCCACGCAGCGTCGTGCTGGTGCTGCGGGAGCGGCTGTGAGCGACCACGACGAACGCCGGCGAACACGCGCCGTCCTGCTGCTGCTGTCGCTGGCCATGTTCATCGTCTCTCTCGACCAGTACATCGTGGTGGTTGCGCTGCCGGACATCGGCCGGGACCTCGGCTACTCGTCCCAGACACTGCAATCGGTCATCAGTGCCTACGCGATTGCGTCGAGCGGTTTCCTGCTGCTCGGCGGCCGCGCGTCGGACCTGCTGGGCCGGCGCAGGGTTCTGGCGGCGGGCCTGTTGCTGTACTGCCTGGCGTCCCTGGCCGGAGGGCTGGCGACCGGCACGGCGCAACAACTGGTGGCCCGCGCCTTCCAGGGCCTGGGCGGCGCCCTCGTGTTCCCCAGTACCCTGGCGCTGATCAACGTGCTGTTCAAACAAGGCCCGGCCCGCAACCAGGCACTCGGCTTCTGGGCCGGCGCGGGCGCTGCTGGGCTGGTGGTCGGCGTGCTGGCGGGCGGGGCGCTGACCAGCGGCTTCGGGTGGCGGGCCGTCTTCCTCGTCAACGTGCCCCTTGCCGGCGCGGCGCTGGYGGCCACCTTCGCGCTGATCGCGCACGACGGGCCGCTCGACCTGTCGCGGCCGTTCGACCTTCCCGGCGCAATCAGCGCCACGGCCTGCGTCACGCTCATCGTCCTGGCCCTGGTCCAGGGGCCCGAGCTGGGCTGGACATCGCCATGGATCCTCGCAGCCCTGCTCGCCGGGCTCGCGCTGGCCGGGGCCTTCGTCGCCGTCGAGCGGCGCAGCGCCGACCCGATCCTGCCGCTGGCCCTGTTGCGAAACGGCTGGCTTGCACTCGCCGCGGTCACCGCCGCGCTGTTCATGGCCACCTTCGGCACGCTGCTCTACTTCCTGTCCCTCTTCTTTCAGGATGTGCTCGGCTACGACGCCCTGCACGCCGGCCTGGCCTTCCTGGTGCCCACGGCCGTCGTGACCGGGGCGTCGGCGGCAGCCGGTCGGCTGGCCACCCGCTTCGGCCTGCGCCGCACGATGGCAGGCGCGCTGCTCGTGGGCGCCGCCGGCGCGCTCATGATCGGCCTGGCCGCCCGGCCCGACGCCGGCTACCTGGACCTGCTGCCTGGCATGGTGGTCATCAGCCTCGGCGATGGCGCCATGTTCACGGCCATGTTCATCGCGGCTGCCCAGGGTGTCCAAGACGACCGGCAAGGCGTGGCCTCGGGCATCGTCTCCACCGCCTCGGGCATCGGTGCGGCCGTCGGCCTCGCGGTGCTGGTGTT
This sequence comes from Roseateles sp. P5_B10, assembly GCF_056400485.1. Classification (NCBI taxonomy): domain Bacteria; kingdom Pseudomonadati; phylum Pseudomonadota; class Betaproteobacteria; order Burkholderiales; family Sphaerotilaceae; genus Roseateles; species Roseateles sp. P5_B10. The sequence goes on along the minus strand of NZ_JBFULE010000153.1, from coordinate 6,054 downwards.
GATTGCTAACCACGCCAGCGGCGGGGTGGCCGCGCAGGCGCTGCGCGCGGCGCGTGCCCAGGGGATCGCCCATGCCGCCTGCACGATTGCGGCAGGCATTGCGTTCACCCTGCTCATCGTGCTCGCCTGGCGGCAGGCGCCGGACGACGGCCATGGCTGAAGCACCGGTGATCGCTTTTCGCGACGCCGCCGAATTCGAGGCCTGGCTGGAGGCGCATGTCGATCTCCAGGGTGGCGTCTGGCTCAAGATTGCCAGGAAGGGGTCGGGCCTGCCCTCGCTGACGAGCGACGAGGCGGTCGACGTGGGCCTTTGCTTCGGCTGGATCTCCGGCCAACGCAGGGCGCTGGACGAGCGCCACTACCTGCAGAAGTACGTGCCTCGCCGCCCAGGCAGCCGCTGGTCGCAGATCAATGTGGACAAGGTGGCGGTGCTGGCCGCCGCGGGCCGCATGCGGGCCACGGGCCAGGCCGAGATCGATGCAGCCCGGGCCGACGGCCGCTGGGCCGCCGCCTATGCGCCGCAGCGCACCGCCGGCATTCCGCACGACCTGGCCGTCGCGCTGGCGAGCCACCCGCTCGCCARCGCGGCGTTCGAGTCRCTCGGCCGCACGCGTCAGTACGCATGGATCCTGAAGCTGCTGACGGCGCGCGATGAACGGGCCAGACAGGTGCAGCTCGCGAAGCTGATCGACACCCTCGAGGGGGCTTGCGCGACCGTTGAACGCGGCACCAGCTAGGCCCGCGGTGCTGTGGCGCAACCGTCGTGCACGGGCCGCCAGCCAAACACGCGCCAACGCTCTGCGAATAAGCATCCCCGCTTTCCTTCGTTCCGCGAGGAAGGCGGTTTCCCTATCGTGCAAGGCATCAACCGACACCGGCCGCCATGCACATCACCAGCCTCTCAGCCAGCCCCAGCGAACGCTCGCGCTCCGCCTGGCTCACGCAGTTCGCGCTGACGCGCCTGGAAGGCCGCGCCACGCATCACGACGACATCCTCGTGCGCGAGCTGCCCGCCGCAGCGCTGCTGACGGCGGACGTGCAGGACCGGGCGATAGCCGCCGCCGTGCAGGCCGTCGAGCAGGCCGACCTGGTCGTCGTCGGCACACCCATCTACAAGGCGGCCTACAGCGGCCTGCTCAAGGTCTTCCTCGATCTGCTCCCGCCCGATGCGCTGCGAGGCAAGGTCGTGCTGCCGCTGGCCACGGGGGGCAGCGCGGCTCATTTCCTGGCACTGGACTATGCCCTCAAGCCCGTGCTGTCGGCCCTGGGCGCCCGCCATGTGCTCGACGGCGTATTCGCCACTGACGCTCAATTGCGCCGTCATGAGGCCGGCGGCTTCGTGCCGGAGCCCGATCTGATCGCACGGCTGGACCGTGCCCTCGCTCCGCTGACGCCACGAATGCGGAACTCGCCAGAGCCCACTCAGCTGTCGACGCCGCAAGGCCAGCTTCACCACCGCTTGTCTCCTCGCCTCCCGCACGGGACCGGCGACTTCATCCCGGCGCTCGGGCGCTGATCGGGTGCGCCCGAGCGCCGGGATCTTTTTGCACAGGACGCTCTTCATGCTTTTCCGCTCTCTTCGACATGTCCTTCGCTGGACCGCGCCGCTGCTGATCGCGGCCACCAGCCTGCACGCTTCTGCCCAGACAACGTTACGCATCGGCTTCCAGAAATCCGCCAGCCTGTTGACGCTGCAGAAGTCCTCGGGCTCGCTCGAGAAGAAGCTCAGCTCCCTCGGCGTCGCCGTGAAGTGGGTGGAGTTCCCGGCCGGCCCGCAGTTGCTCGAGGGCCTGAACGTCGGTGCCGTCGACGTGGGCTTTGTCGGCGAGGCGCCGCCCATCTTTGCGCAGGCCGCCGGCGCACGCTTCGTCTACATCGGCTTTGATCCCGCCGCGCCCGAAGCCGAAGCCATCGTCGTGCCCAAGGATTCCGCCATCAGGACGCTGGCCGACCTGAAGGGCAAGAAGATCGCGCTGAACAAGGGCAGCAACGTGCACTACCTGCTCGTRAAGGCGCTGGAGAAGCAAGGCTTGAAGTACAGCGACGTGCAGCCCGTCTACCTGCCGCCGGCCGACGCCCGTGCCGCCTTCGAGCGAGGTGCGGTGGATGCCTGGGTGATCTGGGACCCCTTCCTCGCCGCCGTCGAAAAGCAGAGCGGTGCGCGCCTGCTGCAGGACGGCCGCGGCCTGGTCAACAACTACGCCTATTACCTGGCCGAGCGTGGCTTCGCGCAGCAGCACCCGCAGGTCATCCAGGCGCTGTTTGACGACAACCAGGCCCAGGCCGCCTATGTAAAGGCCAACGTCAAGGCCGCAGCGGCTGTCATCGCGCCGCTGCAGGGACTGGAGCCCGAGGTCGTCGAGAAGAGCCTGACGCGCTACCAGTTCGGCGTGAAGCCGCTGACCCCGGCCGTCGCCGCCGAGCAGCAAAAGATCGCCGATGCCTTCCACGCCCTCGGCCTGATTCCCAAGCCCATCCGCGTCGCCGACGCGCTGCCCGCCACCACCGTTGCGGAGGCCACGCGATGAGCGCCCACGCCACGCGCCGTGCGGCCATCGCCATCCTGGCCACGACGGCCGCCGTCTGGACGCGCGCCAAGGCCGACGCACCCACGCAACTTCGCATTGGCTTCCAGAAGGGCTCGCTCAACCTCGCCCTGCTGAAGAGCTACGGCCTGCTGGAGCAGCGTTTGCCTGGCACCCGCATCCAGTGGACCGAGTTCCCCGCCGGCCCGCAGTTGCTGGAGGCCCTGGCACTGGGCAGCGTCGACCTCGGCGCCACCGGCGACGCGCCACCGGTGTTCGCGCAGGCCGCGGGCAAAGACGTTGTCTACGTGGGCGCCGAGCCGCCCAAGCCGGACAGCTCGGCCGTCCTCGTCAAGCCCGATTCGCCGCTGAAGACGCTGGCCGACCTGAAGGGCCGACGCGTGGCCCTGCAAAAGGGCAGCAGCGCCCACTTCCTGACCGTRCAGGCCGTGAAGAAGGCTGGTTTGGCCTGGGCCGACATCCAGCCTGTCTACCTGCCGCCGGCCGACGCTCGCGCTGCCTTCGAGCGCGGCTCGGTGGACGCGTGGGCCGTGTGGGACCCCTACTACGCCGCCGCCGAGATCAGCGGCGAGCTGCGCGCGCTGGCTACCAGCCGCGGCCTGACGAGCAACAACACCTTCTACTTGGCGTCGCGCGCGCTGAGCCAGCAACCGGCCCTGGTGAAGACACTGTTCCAGGCCCTGACCGACACCGACACGCGCGTGCGCACCGATCGCAAGGACGCGGTGCAGCGCTATGCCGAATTCGCCGGCCTGCCCGTGGCCATCGTGCAGCGCATGGTCGAGCGCCGCGGTGCCGCGCCCGTCGGTCCGCTGACGCCCGACCTGGTCCGCGAGCAGCAACAGGTGGCCGACGCCTTCGCCGAGCTCGCGCTGATCCCCCGCCCCATCCGCGTTGCCGATGCCATTGCACAGGTGAAAGCATGAAGATCTTCTGGTTCATCCCCACCCACGGCGACAGCCGCTATCTCGGCACCACGCGCGGCGCGCGCGTGGCCGACCACGCCTACTTCAAGCAGATCGCCATTGCCGCCGACAGCCTCGGCTACGAGGGTGTGCTGCTGCCCACCGGCCGCAGCTGCGAAGACTCGTGGATCGTCGCGGCCAGCCTCATCGACGCCACCAAGAACCTGAAGTTCCTTGTCGCGCTGCGGCCCGGCCTCGTCGCGCCGTCGCAGAGCGCCCGCATGGCCGCCACGCTGGACCGCCTCTCGGGCGGCCGCCTGCTCGTCAACCTTGTCACCGGCGGCGACCCCGACGAGCTGGCCGGCGACGGGCAGTTCCTCGATCACGCGGCGCGCTACGAGCAGAGCGCCGAGTTCATCCGCATCTGGCGCGAACTGCTGGCCCGCTCGCACACCGGCGAGCCGCTGGACCTGGATGGTGAGCATCTCAGCGTCAAGGGCGGCAAGGTGCTCTACCCGCCCATCAACAAGCCCTACCCGCCGGTGTTCTTCGGCGGCTCCTCAGGCCCGGCGCACGACCTGGCTGCGGAGCAGGTCGACACCTACCTGACCTGGGGCGAACCCCCGGCCGAGGTCGAGAAAAAACTCGCCGACGTGCGCGAACGCGCCGCGGCACGAGGCCGCCGCCTGCACTACGGCATCCGCCTGCATGTCATCGTGCGCGAGACCGAAGATGAAGCCTGGCGCGCCGCCGGCGAGCTGCTGTCCGAGCTGGACGAAACCACCGTCACCGCCGCCCAGGCGCGCTTCAAGACCATGGACTCGGTCGGCCAGCGCCGCATGGCCGAACTGCATGGTGGCCAGTTCAACAAGGCCGATGTGCGCCAGGGGCTGGAGATCGCGCCGAATCTGTGGGCCGGCGTGGGCCTGGTGCGCGGTGGCGCGGGCACGGCCCTGGTGGGCAGCCCGCAGCAGGTGGCGGACCGCATCAAGGAATACTCGGACATCGGCCTGGAGTACTTCATCCTCAGCGGCTATCCGCATCTGGACGAGGCCCACCGCTTTGCGGAACTGGTGTTCCCGCTGCTGCCGCTGGGCGTGCGCGAGAAGCTCACCGCGCCCGTGCTGACCGGCCCGTTCGGCGAAGTCGTGGCCAACAGCTACGTGCCCAAGGCCGTTTCCGCGAGCTGAACCGATGTTGCGCCGCCTCATCCCCTGGCTGCTGCCCGCAGCTCTCCTCGTCGCCTGGGAGATCGCCTCACGCAGCGGGGTGCTGTCTGCGCGCATCCTGCCCGAGCCCGCCGCGGTGCTGGCCGCCTTCTGGCAGCTGCTGCGCTCGGGCGAATTGGCGCATCACGTCGCCGTCAGCACGGCGCGGGCCTTCTCGGCGCTGGCCATCGGCGGCGGCCTCGGCCTGTTGCTGGGCCTGCTGACCGGCACCTGGCGCGCGGCCGAGACGCTGCTGGACACGACGCTGCAGATGGTGCGCAACATCCCCGCGCTGGCGCTGATCCCCCTGGTCATCCTGTGGTTCGGCATCGACGAGGCCGCCAAGCTGGTGCTGGTCGCCGTGGGTGTGTTCTTCCCGGTCTACCTCAACACCTTCCACGGCATCCGCAACGTCGACCGCGACCTCATCGAGATGGCGCGCAGCTACGGCCTGTCGGGCTTCCAGCTGTACCGGCAGGTCATCCTGCCCGGCGCCTTGCCGTCCATCCTCGTCGGCCTGCGCTTCTCGCTCGGGCTGATGTGGGTGCTGCTGATCGTCGCCGAGACGCTGTCGGCCCAGGCCGGCATCGGCTACCTGACGATGAATGCGCGCGAATTCCTGCAGACCGACATCGTGCTGGTCGGCATCCTGCTGTATGCGGTGCTCGGCAAGCTGGCCGACGTCGTCGCGCGCGGGCTGGAGAAAGCCTGGCTGCCCTGGCACCGCGGCTATGCGGCTGAGGGGAACTGACCATGTGGCTCACTGAATTCGACACCCCCGTGCTACCGCGAGAGCCCGTGGTGGTCGACACGCCGGCACGCAACACGTCGAACGGCTTGGCGCTGCAACTGCGCGGCGTTGCCAAATCCTTCGGCACACGCCATGTGCTGCAGGACCTGGACCTGACCGTCGCGCCGGGCGAGTTCGTCGCGCTGGTGGGCCGCAGCGGCTGCGGCAAGAGCACGCTGCTGCGGCTCATCGCCGGGCTGGACTCGCCGAGCGCCGGCCTTGTCGAAGCGGGGACGGCGGGCGAGCGCCGGCTGATGTTCCAGGACGCCCGCCTGCTGCCCTGGAAGCGCGTTGTCGACAACGTCGCGCTCGGCCTCGCCGGCCCCGATGCCAGGGACCGCGCGATGGAGGCACTGTCCCAGGTTGGCCTCGCCGGCCGCGGCAGCGACTGGCCGGCGACGCTGTCAGGCGGTCAGCGCCAGCGCGTGGCACTCGCCCGCGCTCTCGTGCACCGCCCTCGCCTGCTGCTGCTTGACGAGCCGTTGGGCGCGCTAGATGCGCTGACCCGGCTGGAGATGCACCGCCTCATCGAGCAGCTCTGGCGCCATCACGGCTTCACGGCCCTGCTCGTCACCCACGATGTCGCCGAGGCCGTGGCCCTGGCC
>NZ_JBFULE010000152.1:0-9191 GCF_056400485.1 Roseateles sp. P5_B10 | reverse complement strand
CCCTTGATGACGTTGACCGGGTTGCCGATCTCATGGGCGATGTAGGAGAGCATGGACGCGGTGGCGCGGCGCGTGGCGGCGGCCTCGGTCTGGCGGCGCGCCAGGGCCTGCTCGCGGTCGCGCTCGCGGGTGTCGCGCAGCACGTGCACGGTCAGCGCGTCGGCGCCTTCGCCTTCGGTCGAGGTGCTGACCTCGACTGGTACGCGCTGGCCGCTGGCGCGCTGCACGCAGTGGCGGCCCAGAGCGTCGATGATGAGCAGCTCATCCAGGCGCAGGCTGAGCGGCTGTGCTCTCACGTTGAGCAGGGCGCAGGCGGCGGCATTGGCCATGACGACGCCGCCGGCCGCGTCGACGACGAGGATGGCGTCCTTGCAGGCCTGGACGATGGCGGCGACCCGACCGTCGCTGATCTGGCGGTGGTCGTGGTCGACCTGGCGGCGCTCCAGCGAGCGCTTGCGCTCAACCAGGCGGCGCACGCGGGCGCAAAGCACCGGTGCGCTGAAGGGCTTGCGCACGAAGTCGTCGCCGCCCAGAGCCAGCGCGCGGGCCTCGTGGCCGAGGGTGTGGGACTGGGTCAGGAACATGATGGGCACCTGACCCAGCGCGGCGTCGGCGCGCAGCCGCTTGCACAGGTGAAAGCCGTCGCTGTCGGGCAGGTCGATGTCCAGCAGGATGAGGTCGGGCTTGAGCTCGCCGACCAGGCTGAGGGCCTGGGCGCTGTTCAGCGCGAAATGGCATTCGCCGACGTCGGCCAGCAGGCTGCGCACGAGCTGGATGCTGGTGGCGTCGTCGTCGACGATGAGGATGCGCGTGCGGCTCTGGGCGGTGGCCTCGGGCTTGTCTGTGCGCTCGGCGGCGGCGCGCAGCTGGGTGCGCAGCCGGGCCAGCACCTGCACGTCGTCGAAGGGCTTGCGCAGGAAGTCGTTGGCGCCGAGGCTGAGGGCACGGGCCTCGATGCCGGGATCGACATGCGAGGTCGCGAAGATGATGGGCAGCTCGGCCAGGCCGCGTGTGGCGCGCAGGCGGCGGCAGACCTCGAAGCCGTCCATGCCAGGCAGCTCGACATCGAGCAGGACCAGGTCGGGGCGATGCAGCTCGGCCAGGCGCAGCGCATCCTCGCCATTGGTGGCGAAGCTGATCTGCGCGAAGCCCTTGAGCAGCTGGCCCAGGTATTCGATGGCGGCCACGTCGTCGTCGACGACGAGCAGATGGATGAGGCAGGCACGCTCGGACGGTGTGCGGGCCACGGCCGCGGCCGCGGGCCGGGTCACGCGGGGCTGGGCGGGCGGGGGGGCGGGCCTGGGGCTCGTCGCGAGGGCATTCATCATGTTCTCTCCCTGAGAAGCAATCGAATCAGCGGCCGCCGTGCTCGGCAAGCGCATCGGCCAGGCGGCCGGCGAGCTCGAGGATGTCCAGCGGCTTGGTCCAGTAGTCGTCGAAGCCGGCCTGCATGGCCCGCTCGATCTGGCCCGGCGTCGCGTCAGCGGACAGCGCGATGCACAGCGTGCCGGCCAGGGCGGCGTCTGCGCGCAGCTCCCGGACGACGTCCAGGCCCGACAGGCCAGGCAGGTTGATGTCGGTCAACACGACCTCGGGTTTCTGGGTCTTGGCCAGGGCCAGGCCGGCGCGGCCGTCGCCAGCGTGCAGCACGCGCCAGTCGGGGCGGTCGCGCAGCGCTTCCTGCACGAGCAGGGTGTTGAGCGGCTCGTCTTCGATGTAGAGCAGGGTGAAGGCATCCTCGGCCCCGGAGCCCGCATCGAAGCGGCTGGGGCGGCCGGGCTCGGCGCGGTCGACGTCGAGCAGTCCATCGACCAGCTGGTGCAGGCGCTTGGCGGAGTCCAGCACCCATTCGATGCGCTCCTGCTGGCGCGGCGTCAGGGGCTCTTCATGGTTGAGCAGCAGCAACTGGCTGAAGCCGATGACGGCATTCAGCGGCGTGCGCAGCTCATGGCTGGCGCGCGACAGGAAAGCGCTCTTGGCGGCGCTGGCCTGTTCGGCGGCGAGCTTGTCGCGGCGCAGGTTCTCGATCTCGATGTGCTCGTCGACGTCGGCGATGAAGCCATGCCAGAGCACGCTGCCGTCGGCCTGCAGCGAGGGGCTGGCGCGGCCGGAGCGCCAGGCCGGCCGCTCGGCGCCGGGCAGGCAGACGCGGAACAGCCGCTGCCAGGCCTGCTGGCCGGCCTTGGCCTCGCGCATGCCTAGCAACAGCCCGGGCAGGTCCTCAGGGTGCACGCGCTCGGCGAAGACGCGCAGGCCCTCAGGCTGCAGCGGCGCCATGGGGCCGAAGATGTGCTCGGCCTGGCCGCTGATGAAGCCGAGTTCGCCACCGCCGCCGGGCGCGCTGCGGTACTGGAACAGCATGCCGGGCGTCTCGCTGCTGAGGCGGCCGAGCAGCTCGGCCTGGGCCTGCAGATGGGTGCGGCTGGCGAGCAGGTCGACATGCTCGCGGCGGTGGGCGAACCAGGCGCCGACCGCGTTGGCAATGTCGGCCAGCAGCGTGGCCTGCACGGCGTCCAGGCGGCGCGGCACGGTGTCGCCCACGCACAGGGCCCCCAGCGTCAGGTTGCCCAGGCGGATGGGCAGGCCGGCGTAGGCGCGCAGGCGGGTTGCACCGATCACCCAGGGGCTGGTGGCGAAGCGGGGATCGGTCGTGGCGTCGGGCACCTCGAACAGCGTCTCGCCGAGGATGGTGTGGGCGCAGAAGGAGGCCTCGCGCTCGCAGTCGACCACCTCGGTGCCGTAGCGGGCCTTGAACCACATGCGGCGCTCGCCGACGAGGCTGATCAGCGCGATGGGATAACCGAGCAGATGAGCGGCGCAGCGCACCAGGCCGTCGAGCACGGCGTCGGGCTCGGGCTGGGTGGGCGGCTGGCTCAGGCCCAGCTCGGCCAGGCACTGCAGGCGCTCGGCCTCGTCGGCGGGGAGTTCATGCGCCCGCATGGAGGGCCTCTGAGCTTTGGGGGACGGGCATCTGGGACTTTCGCCGACCGAGGGCCGGTGACTGTCAATCTAGGCGCCCCCACCCGGCGGCGCTGCCGGGAGTTCTTGATGCCGGTTGCCGGGGCGCTCAGGTCCGCGCCGCTCAGGCGTCGTTGCTGATCAGACCGTGACGTATTGCCAGCTTGACCAGGGCCGTCACATCGGACGCGCCGAGCTTGGCCATCAGCCGGCTGCGGTAGCTGTCCACCGTCTTGGGCGACAAATGCAGGGCGGTGCCGATCTCGCTGCTGGAATGGCCATCGACGACCATGGTGACGACCTGGCGTTCGCGCACCGACAGCGCGGCGAAGGGGTCGTCGCCCGTGCCTTCAGCCAGCGCCCGCGCGGCGAGTTCGCCCACGCCCTGGCCGAGATGGCGGCGGCCGCTGCGCAGCGCCTCGATGGCCTGCAGCAGTTCCTCCGATGGCGAGCCCTTCAGCACATAGCCGCAGGCGCCCAGCTTGAGGGCCATGCCGACGTGGCGGGGCTGGGCCGACATGGTCAGCACCAGGGGCCGCACGGACAGGTGGCGGCGCTGCAGCTCGGCCAGCAGCTCCATGCCGGAGCGCGGACCCAGCGACAGGTCGACCAGGACGATGTCCGGCGTCAGCTGCTGCAACTCGGCCAGGGCGGCGGTGATGTCGCCGCTGTCGCCGACGACATCGTGGCCAGCCTCGGTCAGCAGCGCGCGCAAGCCCTGGCGCACCATGGCGTGGTCATCGACGAGGTAGATGCGGGCGGCTTGCGTCATTCCGGGGTTTGCCATCGCAGGGTCAATTGCGTGCCGCCGCCCTCGCGCGGGCCCAGCTCCAGCGTTGCGCCGATGGCGCGGGCGCGCTCGCGCATGCCGATGAGGCCGAGGTGGCCGGGGCGACGCTCGAAGTCGGCGTCCAGGCCGCTGCCGTCATCGGCCACGCCGAGTTCGATCTCTTGCGCACAGCCGTAGAAGCTGAGCCTGACCTCGGTGRGCCGGGCGTGGCGCAGCGCGTTCTCCAGGCCTTCGCGGGCGATCATGAACAGAGCGTACTCGACCTCCCCCGGCCAGCGCTGCGTCAACAGCTCGTCCTCCGCGTCCAGCACCAGGCGCACGCCCGGATGCAGGGCGCGGCGCTGAGCGACCTCGTTGTCCAGCGCCGCGGCCAGGCCTTCGTCCTCCAGCAGCGGCGGGCGCAGGTCGACGAGCACCTGGCGCACCTCACGCAAGGCCTGGTCGATGAGGCCGCGGGCCTGCTGACGGGCGTCCGCAGCGCCCAGGTCCAGCATCAGGCGCAGGGCGGTCAGCGTCTGGCCGAGCTGGTCGTGCAGGGCCTGGGCCAGGCGCTGGGTGGTGCGGCGCTCCTGGTCCATCAACTGCTCGGCCAGGGCCGACAGCGCGGCCTCGGCGTCGACCTGCACCGAGATGTCGACGACGACGCACAGCAGCAGCGCCCGGCCGGCCAGCTCGATGGGCTCGGCCACCAGCTTGGCGTGCAGGCGGCAACCCGAGTCGGGACACAGTTCGCGGTCGTCGATCTCGGTGCGGCCTTCCCTGCCAGGCAGTGGCGCCAGGCCCAGGGCCTCGGCGGTCTGGCCGACGACCGACAGCGTCGGCCAGCCGAGCAGGCGGCCGAGCTCGTCGTTGGACTCGATGACGGTCTCGCTGGCGACGTCGAACAGCGCGATACCAACCGGCACCGTGTGGAAGAAGGCGCGGAACTTGGCCTGGCTGTCGGTCAGCGCCTGTTCGGTGAATTTGGCGATGGTGATGTCGGACAGCGTGGCCAGCACGCGGGCTGGCTGGCCGCGTGCGTCGCGCTCTGTCCAGCCGCGGCAACGCAGCCATCTTGGCGAGGGGCCAGCCAGGCGCAGGTCGATGTCCAGCGGCGCGCCGTGCTGCAGATGGGACTGCAGAGCGGCCCGCCACTGGCCCTGGTCGTCGGCGTGCAACTGCTCGGCGAGGCGGCCGGGGCGATCCAGCAGGGTCAGGGCACGGGGCGACAGGTATTCGCTGTCGGCAGCGATGTCCCATTCCCACAGGCCATCGGCGGCGCCCTTCATGGCCCGGGCATAACGCGCCTGTTCGGCGTCGGTGCTGCCGAGGTCGCGGGCCATGCACAGCCAGCCCGTGCCGTCCGGCAAGGGGGCGATGCTGGCCTCGAAGCGGGCCAGGCGGCCACTTTGGGTGCGCAGCGCATAGCGCAGGCGCTGGGAGCTGGGCGCGCAGGCTGCCGCGAACTGCTTCGCCAGGGCGGGCGGGCCGATGCTTTGCAGCGATCGACCCTGCAGCGTTGCCCAGGGTGCGTGCAGATCGGGGTGATCCGGGTGGTTGCAGGCCGCGAAACGCAGGTCGGGCCCGATCAGGAAGCACAGGTCCGGCAGGGCGGCTGCGATGGCCGGCGCAGCCTGCGTCCAAGGCTCGCGGTCCGGCGTTTCAGGCATCGCTACAGCGTACCGTAGCTGTGCAGGCCTGAGAGGAACATGTTGACGCCCAGGAAGGCGAAGGTCGTGACCAGCAGGCCCACCAGCGCCCACCAGGCCGAGGCCATGCCGCGCAGGCCCTTCATCAGGCGCATGTGCAGCCAGGCGGCGTAGTTGAGCCAGACGATCAGGGCCCAGGTTTCCTTGGGGTCCCAGCTCCAGTAGCCGCCCCAGGCCTCGGCGGCCCAGAAGGCGCCGAGGATGGTGGCGATCGTGAAGAAGGCAAAGCCCAGAGCGATGGCTTTGTACATGAGGTCGTCGAGCTGGGGCAGGTCGGGCAGGCGCGCCGTCAGGTGGCCGCGCAGCGCGACGGCAATGCCCAGGAAGGCGGCGACACCGGCGATCTTGTAGGCCCAGCCCTGCAGGCCGGCGACGGTGGCGGCCTCCAGCGTGGCACCGAAGCGCACCGCCAGGATCAGGCCGACGATGCCCAGCGGCATGGCAACGAGGCCGATGACGAGGGCACGTGTCGTCGCCGTCTTCAGCAGAAAAGCCAGGGCCACCATGGCCGCCAGCGCGAAGCTGCCATAACCGACGAAGTTGGCGGGCACGTGGATCTTCATCCACCAGCTCTGCAGCGCCGGCACAAGGGGCTGGATCTCCTGGGCCTCGCGGGCCAGCGTGTACCACAGCAGGAAGCTGACCGCGCCGCTGACGACCAGCATCACGTAGGCGCCCAACGAACGCGTCGCGAAGCGGGCCTCGTAGTAGAGGTAGAAGGTTGTCGTCAGCCAGCAGAACAGCACGAAGACTTCGTAGAGGTTGCTGACGGGGATGTGGCCGATGTCGGCGCCGATCTGGTGGCTCTCGTACCAGCGCACCAGCGTGCCGACCAGGGCCATGAAGACGCCGCCCCAGGCCAGCTTGGAGCCGACCACCTCGGCCACGCTGTTGCGGCCGGCGCCGGTGAAGAAGCCGCCCCAGTAGAAGAGCATGCTCATGTAGAACAGCAGGCTCATCCACAGGATGGCGCTCTGGCTGGACAGCATGTACTTCAGCCAGAACACCTTCTCGCCGGCGGCCAGGTCGGCGCCGAAGCCGTCGGTGTGCTGGGCATACAGGCCGATGGCGATGAGGGTGGCCGCACCGACGGCGACGCTCAGCCAACGCAGYGGCTTCCAGAACCAGCCCAGCGCGATCAGCGCCGGCATGGCGCACAGCAGGATGCCCTGCTCGTAGACGTCCATTGACGCGTGGTAGCGGCTGAAGGCATAGCCGCCGCCGAGCAGCACGAGGGCAGCGAACAGCCAGTCGAGGGCGTCACGGCGCTGCAGCGCGTGGCGGCGCGGCAGGTCGAAGGTGGTGGTGTTCATGAGGGCTCCTTCAGCACGGCGGCTTTGAGCTGGGCGAACATAACGGCGTTGTCGGGCGACTCACGGGTGCTGGACATGGCCATGCGCACCTGCGAGCCGCCCGGGTCGGCGCTGGGCACGAGCCAGACCCACAGCCTACGCTCCTTGATGTAGAGCATGGAGAAAACGCCGACGATGAGCAGGAGGGCGCCCAGATAGACCAGCTTCTGCCCAGGCGCGCGGGCGACCTGGAAGACGCTGGCCTGGACCTGCTCGAAGTTCTCCAGCTGCAGCAGCGTGGGCGACGGGTAGTAGAGGCTGTCGGACAGGGACAGCACGGCCTGGGTCATGAAGCCCTGGGCGGCGGCATCGGTGCCGGCGGGCTTGAGGCCAGCGCGCTCGCGGGCGATCTGGTGCAGCTCGAACAGGCTGCCGTTCAGGATGCGCAGCAGCACCTCGGAGACGCGCTGGCGGTCGGCCTCGGGCACGTCACGCTCGATGAACTGCGACAGCGCCGGCAGGCCGCCCTTGACGTCGTCGCCGGGCTTGGCGGCGGCGCCGGAGAACAGCGTCAGCGCACGCTGGGCCGTCAGCTGCAGCTGCGGCGTCAGCTGGGGCTGGTTGGGCGGCGTGGCGGCGGCGGCATAGCGGCGCGCAGCGACGTCACGCTGGGCGGTATCGGCCAGGGCCTGGCGAAGGCGCAGCCAGCCGCTCAACTCGCCGTTCTCGTCGGCCGGCATGCGCAGATAGCGGAAGGTCTCGGCCGGGGTGTCGCGCACGCCGGCGAGGAAGAGCTTCTGCCCGTCCAGCTCGACCGGCAGCATGTAGTTGTTGTACTCGCGGGCCTGGCCGGCGGCGTCGCGCAGCTTGTAGCTGAAGCTCGGGCCGACGTTGTGCAGAACTTTGCTGCCGTCCGACTTGGCGCCGCTGCCGAGATGCTTGCCAAGCGCCGCGCCGAGGTCGACCTTGCGCACGTCGGCGCCGCTGGCATTGGCGCCGCTGCTACCGTCATTGGCGAGGTTCTCGACATTGATCACGCGCAGGCCGTCGAGCTCCAGCGTCTGCTCGCCAAAGGCCATCTTCGTGCCGACGCGGCCGGCAAGCTTCAAGGGCGTGCCGGTGCTGGCCAGCGGCATGGCCTTGAGCTCGAGCTTGCTGCCGCCGTCCTCGAAGCTGCTCTGGTAGATGGCCAGGCCCTTGTGGATGACGGGTTCGTTGACCTTGACCGTGGCCTCGCGCCGTGTCGTGCCGTCATGGATGACGATGTCGCTGGCAAAGCTCTTGGGCATGCCCGTCGGGTAGTAGTCGACCTTGAATGCCTTCAGCTCGATGTCGAAGGGCAGGTCCTGCAGCACGACGCCGCTGGGCAGGCTCAGCACGGCGATGCCCTGGCGCTGCTTCTCGGTGACCGACACATTGCCGCGAAAGCTCGGATTGCCGGTGGAGAGCCGGTGTTCGGGCCGGATGTCCGACACGAAGCCTGAGCCGGTGTAGAGCTGCTTGCCCTGGGCCCACATGGCCAGCTTGACCATGGCGTTGCCGTCCAGCACGCCGCCAATGAGGATCAGCACGATGGCGGAGTGGGCGCAGAGGTAGCCGATCTTGTTGGCCGCGCCGCGGCGGGCCGCGATCATGATGCCGTTGTCGCGCCGCTGCACGCGGGCCTTCCAGCCGTGGGCCGCCAGCGTATTGCCGATCTCGGCGAGGGCCATCGAGGGGTTGCTGGGCAGCTCTCCGATGGCCTTGTGGTGGTGGGCCTGCAGGGACTGCTCGCGCACGCCCTCCTTGTAGCTCTTCAGGTCGACCAGGATCTTGGGCGCGTTGCGGGCGATGCACAGGCTGGTCGAGAGCACCAGGAAGGTCAGGATGACCAGAAACCAGGGCGCGCTGTAGACCGTGTAAAGCCCCAATTTGCCGAATACCTCAGCCCAGAAGGGGCCGAACTGGTTGACGTAGTTGCCCATGGGCTCGCTCTGGCGCAGCACGGTGCCGATGACCGAGGCGATGCAGATCACGCTGAGCAGCGTGATGGCGAAGCGCATGGACGCGAGCACGTCCAGCAGTTCGCGGGCGGGTGAGGAGCGAGGGACAGGGACGGCGGACATCAGCGATCAACAAAAAAGGCCGGTGGGGTTCACCGGCCTTTGTTCCTCAAGGCAAGCGCCGCGTTCAGCGCAGGCCAGCGATGTAGTCGGACACGGCCTTGATTTCCTTGTCATTCATCTTGGCGGCGACGGTGACCATGACGGGATTGTTGGCGCGTGCACCGCTGCGGAAGGCCACCATCTGCGCTTCGACATAGTCGCCATGCTGGCCGCCCAGGCGCGGGTACTGGACCGGCAGGCCGGAGCCGTTGGCACCGTGGCAGCCGGCACAGGCCGGCACATTGCGCTCGGCAATGCCGCCGCGGTAGATCTTCTCGCCCAGGGCGACCGTGTCCTTGTTCTTGGCGAAACCTGGCTT
>NZ_JBFULE010000151.1:0-9278 GCF_056400485.1 Roseateles sp. P5_B10 | reverse complement strand
ATTCAACCCCTTGTCGACGACCGTTGCGCTGGCGACGGCCGCCCTGGTGATTGGTGTCGCCGGCTGCGCGTCCACGCGCTCCAGCGATGAAACCGCCGGCCTGTCGCGCGACGCCGATACGGCCCCGACCCTGGCCGAGGCCACGCCCACCAATCCGCTGGACACGACGAGCCAGCCCAATCCGGTGGACACGACAACGACAGTAGCGATGCCCGCCGAGACCCCGGCTCCAGCGGCGCCTGTGGCCAGCATCGAGCCGCAGCCTGCCACGACAACGACCAGCGAGGCCTCGCCACCGATCTCGCCGGCGACGGATGTCAGCGCCGCACCGCCCATGCCGGCTCAGACGCAGCCCAGCACGCCTGCCTACCCAAGCAGCACCGACACCACGACGTCGAGCACGACCACGACGACCACGACCGATACGTCGAGCAACAACAACAACGCCGATCAGGCACTGCCGCCGCGCCGCGACCGCCACTGAGGCGGTCAGCGGTCAGCGGTCAGTGGCAGGGCTAAGGTGCGAGCGCTTGGGTGAGCGCTTGCGCCGGCCGCAGCGCGCCGACTTCGATGCCGCGCCAGTTGCTCAATTGCAAGTGGCTGTAGCTGCGTAACAGCTCGTCTTCGGTCTTCAGCAGGCCTTGTGCGACCGCGGCAAAAGCCGCTTCGGCCGCACGGGCGGCGCCGTCGTCGATCTTCAGCGCGACGCCGAGGCCCAGCTCCGGCAAGGCCGCGCAATAGACGCCCTCGGCGCCGATCTTGCAAAAGACGCGCTCGCCGAAGGCTTGCATGACGCGGGTGTCGAAACGGTCCGTACCGCCCACCATGAAGGGAGCCACGGCGGCCGCTTGGCGCAGCCTGCGCGCGGCGCGGGCGTTCACGTCGGACAACCCCTGGCCGGTGCCGCAGCGCGCAAATGCCAGTGCCAGTGAACGCAGCGGCAAGGCAAAGGTCGGGATGGAGCAGCCGTCGATGCCACGCGGGGCCTGCTCGACGTCCACGCCCGTTGCGGCTGACAAGGCGGAAGACACCTCGCGCATCACGGGATGTTCAGCCGCGACATAGCCGCGCGCGAATTCGGCCGGCTCGGCGCCAGCATTGCGCGCCATCAGGCAAGCCACGCAGACAAAGCCGCTGTGCTTGCCCGAGCAGTTGTTGTGCAGCGGCGTCGCGACCTCGCCGCGCGCCGCCATGCCGCGCAGCACCGGCTCGCGGCTGGGCCATTGCGTGCCGCATTCCAGCGCGTCGGCCGTCAGCCCCAACTTGGCCAGCACGCCGGCGGCCGTCGCCACATGCTCGGGCTCGCCGCTGTGCGAGGCGCAGGCCAGCGCGAGCTCAGCATCCGTCAACGAGAAGGCTTCGGCCCCGCCGCTTGCCACCAGCGGCAGAGCCTGCAGCAGCTTGACTGCCGAGCGCGGGAAGATGGGCCGGTCGATATCGCCCAGGGCCGTGTGCACGGCGCCCGAGGCGTCGACGATGGCCAGGGCGCCGGCATGGCGGGACTCGACGGTGCTGCCGCGTAGGACTTCGATGAGGACGGGGTTCATGGGCCGCTCGGACGGTAGGCAAAGGCGCAAGCCTAAACCGCCTGCGCAGCTTCCGGCAGCTTGGCCACCACCTTGATCTCGAACTTGAAGCCGTACAGCCAGGTCACACCGATGCCGGTCAGCGTGGGGTAGGGCGCCTCACCCCAATACTCGGGCACGATGGCCCAGATCCTCTCGAAGTTGGCCTCGGGGTCGACGATGTAGACGGTCACGTCCTGGACGTCGTCGAAGCTGCAGCCGGCGGCGGCGAGCACGGCGTTGAGGTTGTCGAACGCCAGCCGCACCTGGGTCTCGAGGTCGGGTTCGGGTGAGCCATCGGGCCGGCTGCCCACCTGGCCCGACACGAACAGCAGGCCGTTGGCGCGCACCGCCGGTGAATAGCGGTTGTGCTCGTACAGGGCCTGGCGGCCGGCGGGGAAGACGACGTCGCGTCGGGTCATGGCAATCTCCGTAAGAAAACGATGACTGCACTCTAGGCAACGGCTCTTTTTCGAGCTAGACGCTGCGGCGGACACCACTGTTTTGCCGCACTGGACAATCGCGACCCAAGGAGGGCGCGATGGACCGCTTCGATGCCATGCAGGCGTTCGTGCGAGTGGTGGAGGCGGGCAGCTTCACCAAGGCGGCCGAGGCGCTGCAGCTCAGCCGCACGCGGGTGACCCAGCTGGTGCAGGAGCTGGAGGCGCGGCTGCGCGTGCGCTTGCTGAACCGCAGCACGCGGCGCGTGCAAGCCACCGCGGACGGTGCCGCCTACTACGCGCAGGCGGTGCGCCTGTTGGCCGAGCTGGACGAGGTGGAGAGCAGCCTCGCCGGCGCATCGGGCGTGCCGCGCGGGCGCCTGCGTGTCGACGTGCCCAGCCCGCTGGCGCGGCTGGTGCTGGTGCCGGCCCTGCCGGGCTTTCACGCGCGCTACCCGGAGCTGGAATTGGAGCTTGGCGTCAGCGACCGCTTCGTGGATTTGATCGGCGACAACGTGGACTGCGTCGTGCGTGGCGGCGAGCTGGCCGACCCCTCGCTCGTGGCGCGCCGTGTCGGCGAGCTGCAACTCGGCGTGTTTGCGGCACCGGCGTACCTGGCGCGCGCCGGCGTGCCATCCCACCCGCGCGAGCTGGAGGGCACGCACCACCGCGTCGTGGGCTATCGCGGCGCCCGCGCAGGCCGCCCGCTGGCCTACACGATGACGCGTGGCGACGAGACCGTGGAAGTCGCCGGCCGAGCCACGCTGACGGTGGACGACGGCAATGCCTACCTCGCCGCCGGGCTGGCCGGCATCGGCCTGCTCTGGTTGCCGCGCTACATGGCCGATGCGCACGTCGCCGCCGGTGAGTTGCGGCCCGTCTTCGAGGACTGGCGCCTCGCGCCAATGCCGCTGTACCTGGCCTACCGGCCCAACCCCCATGTCAGCGCGCGGCTGCGGGTCTTCATCGATTGGGTCGTCGCGCTGCTGGCGCGGCAACTGCCGCGCTGACGGCCTCAGAGCGGCGCGGCGACGGTGAAGCGCGCGCGCAGATGGCGCGGCTGCTCGATCTCGTCGGCGATGGCCACGGCCAGGTCGGCCACCGTGATGCCGGCGGGGGCGTCACCCGCCATCAGCAGCTGCTCGCCGCCGACGCGGTAGTTGCCGCTGCGCTCGCCCGGGGCCAGCAGGGCCGGCGGGCTCAGCAAGGTCCAGTCCAGCTGGGTGTTGCCGCGCAGGGCGGTCAGGTGGTCACGCGCCGCACGGGCGCCGGGGACGATGTTGGCCGGCACATGGCTGGCGAAGTCCGGCGTGTCGACCAGTTGCACGCCGGGTGCGACGAACAAGCTGCCCGCGCCACCGACGACGAGCAGGCGCTTGACGCCGCTGGCTTCCACGCCCTGCGTGATGGCGGTCGCGCCGCGCAGGAACTTGTCGTAGAGCTCGGCCTCGTTCCAGCCCGGGTTGAAGGCCGACACGACGGCGTCGTGACCGCGCACGGCGGTCGCGACGGCCTCGGCGTCGTAAGCGTCGCCAACGACGGCGGTCAGCCCCGGGCGCGCTTCCAGCTTGGCGGGGTCGCGCACGAGGGCGGTGACCTGGTGGCCGCGTTGCAGCAGCTCGGCGAGGACGGCAGTGCCAACGAATCCGGTGGCGCCGATGAGAGCGATGTTCATGAGGTTCTCCAAAGGATTGAAAGCGATGGATGAACGATATGGGCTTCACGATCCGGCGATAAGACGGTAAAAATCGCCAAGACCTTGAAGTGGTGCTTAAGGATGGACGAGCTCAAGCCCTTTGCCGTATTTGCCGAAACGGTCGCCGCCGGCTCCATGAGCGCGGCCGGGCGGCGTCTGGGCATGAGCGCTTCGGCTGTCAGCCAGACGCTGCGCACGCTGGAG
Organism: Roseateles sp. P5_B10; assembly: GCF_056400485.1. Taxonomy (NCBI): domain Bacteria; kingdom Pseudomonadati; phylum Pseudomonadota; class Betaproteobacteria; order Burkholderiales; family Sphaerotilaceae; genus Roseateles; species Roseateles sp. P5_B10. The sequence continues at coordinate 5,373 of NZ_JBFULE010000151.1, read as the reverse complement.
CGCCAGATGGGCGTCACGTTGCTGCACCGCTCGACACGCAAGCTCGCGCTGACCGAGGCCGGCGAGCGCTGCTACCCGCATTGCCTGCGCCTCGTCGAGGCGGCTCGCGCGGCGGCCGAATCGCTGGCCCAGGCGCGCGATGCGCCCAGCGGTGAGTTGCGCGTCGCCGCACCGGTGGGCTTTGCGGCCCATATCGCCCAGGCCCTGGCGCCGGTGCTGGCCCAGTCGCCGCAGCTGCGGCTGCGCCTGCTGGTGGACGACGCCATGATCGACCTCATCGATGCCCGCATCGACATCGCGGTGCGCGTCGGCCAGCTCGCCGATTCCAACTGGCTGGCGCGGCCACTGTGCGAGGTCGAGATGGTGCTGTGCGCCGCGCCCGCCTATGTCGAGCGCCATGGACAACCTGCGACGCCCGCCGATCTGCCCGGTTTCGACTGGCTGGCCTGGGCCGCCGAGACGCAGGACGCCGGCGACGCCGCGCCGGCCATTGCCCTGCTGCTGCACGGCGCCAGTGGCGAAAGCCAGCGTCTGCAGGTGCCCGTGCGCATCGCCAGCAACAACCACGTGGCCCTGCAGCAGATGTGCGARCAGGGTCTGGGGATCGCCCGCCTTGGCTATGCGGACGTGCTGGCCCAGCTATCCCGCGGCACCTTGGTGCGCCTGCTGCCGCAATGGCGCTTCATGCCGATGCCGGTGGTGGCCGTCACGCCTAAGCGCGAGGGCGAGCCGGCCAAGGTGAGGGTGGCGATCGAGGCGTTGAAGCGGTATTTCGCGACGCTGCCGGGGTTGGAATCTGGCTGACCATCTGGATTCGGGCAGAGTGCGGGGCGCGCCGCTTCCGTGCGCCTAGCGTTGATCACTTGGCGACTGCTGAAATCCGGCGCGCATAAGCCGGAAGCACTCTCAAGCTAGTTGATGACCGCAAAGCGTCCGCGGAGTCAGCCATAAACCGGCGCTCGCAAGGTCTCGGCAGCTGCCAGCGTCATCAATCTTGGGGGCAGCGGCTCAATGCACCGATTGCGCGGTCTATCGACTGCGAATCAAATCCTAGGGCATCGCTCTTGGGCCTATTACCAGGAGGCTGGCGCAATGCGTAGGCGGTCATCCGCTTTGCGTGAGATGGCTTCGGTGCCAAAACCTGCCGTTTTCGCAGTTCTTCGTGAAGGAACTCAATGCCAACAAGTCCGTTCAAGTCTGCGATACGAAACTACGCATGCGCAATCGGTGGAAGTCTGTTGGTGGCAATAGCCGACGGTATGCGCAATGGCGAGGGGGCGTCGCTGAAGAAAGCAATGCTTTGGATGGCAGACTTCTTTGAAGGCAGCCCAGGAATGGTTTGGAGTATCGCTGCCCTTGCGTTTTTCGCGATGGCGTCAGTCGTGTTGGTCATGGCATACAAACCAACCACTAGTAAAGAGTCTTTCCTGCTGGGCCTCGGAATACTCGCATTTGTTCAGTCTGCAGTTCCAGCGCCTCAGCCAAAGAAGGTAGTGACGCAGTCCAACGAGGACAGTTCGAAAGTCACGCCAGCTAGCGGGAAAACGAGTGGTTCGCGCGTGCATGCTCCGTTTTCATTCGTGTCCAGTGCTTTTGCGCAGACTCAAGCAGTATCGGAAACTCCAACGACGGATGTTTGGTTTATCGTGGAGGGTGCGTATCGGAGCACCGCGCCTTTTATTTCATTGGCTGTATATCCCGCCGACAGGAGTTATTCGGTCTATCGGTACACAATCTTCGGTGTTGATATGATCAAGTTGCCTGCTGGTCGTTATCATTTTGAATTTTCACTTGAAGACTATCGAAGTATAGTATTTACGCAAGAAATATCCGGTGGGGCGGTGGGGTTCTCTCAGATCGCTTTGAGCCCCACGCCATTTGATTCCTTTTTTAATGCACTTGGTCCGTTGCGCGTTAAACCTTTGAAAAACGCTATTCTGGGCGAGGCGCTCTCTCAAGCCCAAGCACTTTGTGCAGTAGGAAATCGCAAGGGCGCACTCGACGCTTTGAGCAAGGTGCAGGGTCGTGAGCGTTCAACTCTCGACGTTATGTACGGTGCTAAGCATCGTATTTGCTTGGAATAGGGAAGGTTTGCATAACCTCCGGGCAAGTCTGCTAGCGAGATGGTGAGCGACTGAGAGGATGGCGGCCATGAAGCAGACGAGTCTGGGCCTGCGGCAGTCAAACAAACGCACTGGTGCGCGCCAACTCGTGACCCAGCCGCGCTGAAGATTCAATTTCAAGTCGAGGCCAGCACAGATGCCGTGCTTTATTCAGACGTTCCTTAGCTGAACCGATCGGCGCGGCTTCGAACCGCGACAATCAACTACACCGGATATCTGCTATCAAATCGGGACGGCGTACTAATCAGTCCACGTGTACCCGATTGCGCCCACCCCGCTTGGCCGCATACAGCGCCTGGTCCGCCCGCAGGAGCAGGCTGTCGCCCTGATGCTGCTGCGGCGCGCCGCCCGAGATGCCGACGCTGATGCGCACCAGCAGGCCCGGCGTGACGGCGGCCCAGTCGTGTTCGACGACGGCCAGGCGCAGTCGCTCGCAGATCTCGGCGGCCTGTTGGGGGGCGATACCCACCAGCACGGCTAAAAACTCTTCACCGCCGATGCGGGCCAGCAGGTCGGCGCTGCGCAGGCGATGGCGCAGCAGCTGGGCGAGCTGTTGCAGCACGGCGTCGCCGACGGCGTGGCCATGGGTGTCGTTGATGCGCTTGAAATGGTCGACGTCCAGCGCAGCGACGCTGATGACCTGGTTGGCCATGCGCGCACCCTCCACCAGCAGAGGCAGGGCGAACTCGGCGTGGCGGCGGTTGTGCAGGCCGGTCAGCACGTCCTCGTGGGCGGCGCGGTCCAGGGCCATGGCGTGCTCGCGCAGGCGCGCCTGCTCGGTCTCGAGATGCACGGCGCGGGCGCGTTCGCGGCGGGCGTCGGCGGTGGCGCTGTCGGCGCGGGCCTGGGCCTGCTCGACCTGGTCGCGGATCAGGATGACCTCGGTCTGCAGCACGAGGTTGTCGCGCGAGATCTGGCGGTCCAGGCCGACGAGTTCCTCCAGCCAGACCAGGGCCTCGCGGTATTGGCCGCAGGCCTTGTAGGTCTCGTACAGCGATCGGATCAGCAGGCGGCGCAGCTTCGGCGGCGGCTCCGCGGCGGCCTGCAGCAGCGCCTCCAGGATGCGCGCGGCCTGCAGGGGCTCGCCCTTCAGGCGCAGGAAGACGGCGCGCTGCGCGTCGGCTTCGACGGCCAGCGTGCGGTAGCCGTGGTCGTGGGCGAGATGGCCGAATTCGTTGAGCAGCGGCAGGGCGTCGTTCAACAGGCCGCCCGCGAGCAGCGCGTTGACCAAGTTGGACACGGCCACCGCCACCTGGAAGGGGCTGCCGGACTGGCGGGCCAGCACGGTGGCTTGATCCGCGGTGCGGCGGGCACTGGCTACGGCGTCGGCCAGGGCTGTGGCGTCGCCCAGGGTCCGGGCCTCCTCGACGCGGCGCAGCCAGAAATAGGCCAGGTTGTTGTGGCAGGAGAACAGCACCTCGGCACAGTCGGTGCGGGCGGCGATCTCCAGCGCCTGCCCGGCCGATGCACAGGCCTGGACGGGGTTGTCCAGGCTGGAATAGGCGACGCCGACGCGGTTCAGCGCCCAGGCTTCGCGCACCGGGTCGGCGGCGCGGCGTGCGGCGGCCAGCGCCTTCATGCCCGACTCCAGCGCCTCGCGGCCCATCAGCAGTTGGCCGTAGACATAGCACTGGCTGGTCAGTGCGTCGGCCAGCAAGCCGTCGTCGTCCAGGCGTTCGGCCAGGGCCAGCGCCTCCGTCGAGCAGCGCGCGCTCGCCGTCAGCTTGCCCAGGCGCGGATATTGGTGCGCCAGCAGGGCCAGGGTTTCGGCGCGCCGGCGCTGTTGGGCCGGCGGGCAGGTCAGCAGCAATTGCTCCAGCGCCTCGCTGGACGCCTCATAAGCCCCGGCTGCGGCGCGCAGGCGTGCGGCGGCAAAGGCCTCGTCGAATGCGGCGGCGTCAAAACCGCGGTCTTCGGCAGGCAGGGCGGGGAGGTCGAGGAGGGCTGACATGGAACCAGCCGATTCTGCCTAGGCCCAGAATGCCGGGCATGACGGACATCGCTGTTTTCGGGGTTGACTTCACGAGTGCGCCTCGGGCAGCCAAGCCAATCCGGGTCGCCGGCGGCCAGCGGCATGGCGCCGTCGTCCGCCTTGCTGGCCTGGTAGCGCTACACAGCCTGGACGAGTTTTCCAGCTGGCTGGTCCGGCCGGGGCCCTGGGTGGCCGGTTTCGACCTGCCTTTCGGTCTGCCGCGTGAACTCGTCGAGCACCTCGGCTGGCCGACCGACTATGCCGCGCTGATGGCCCATTACGCCGCCTTGAGCAGAGTCGACATCCGAGACCGCTTTGCCGCCTTCTGCGACGCGCGCCCGGCCGGCGCCAAGTTCGCCCACCGCGCCTGCGACGGCCCGGCCGGCGCCAGCCCCAGCATGAAATGGGTCAACCCGCCGGTGGCCTGGATGCTGCATGCCGGCGTGCCGCGGCTGATTGCGGCGGGCGTGCATCTGCCGGGTCATCTGGCGGGCGACCCGACCCGCGTGGCGCTGGAGGCCTACCCGGGGCTGCTGGCGCGCGAGCTGATCGGCCGGCGCTCCTACAAGAGCGACACCAAGGCCGCGCAGACGCCGGAACGGCTGATCGCGCGCAAGGACATCGTCGAGGGCCTGGAACAGGGCCGCACGCGGCTGGGCCTGCGCTTGAAGCTGAGCCATGCACAGCGCGACGACCTGGTTGCCGATGCGAGCGGCGACAGCCTGGACGCGGTGCTGGCGATGCTGCAGGCGGCCTGGGCGGCCGAGYAGCCGGACCATGGCTGGCCGCAGGGCGCGGACCCGATCGAGGGGTGGATCGTCAGCGCGTGAAATCGCTTGCCGCCGCGCCGCCGACCGTTGTGCAGAAGATAACTGGACGACTCGACGGTTGTTCGACTTTTCGGCTATCGCACTGGCTTGATGGTGCTTAAGATCGAATCGAGCCTGCCGATCTGCAAGCTCGCGAGTCGAACCTCTTGATGTTTTTGGAAGGACCATCCAATGAACCTCTTACGTCGCTTGATCTTGATCGGCGCTTGCAGCGCCGCCATGGGTGCCGCGTCGGCCGCCGACTCCGCGCGCGGGACGAAGGACGAAGCCAAGGCCTTGGCCGAGGCGGCCGCCGCGCATGTGAACAAGGTGGGTAGCGAGCAGGCGTTCAAGGACTTCGCCGATGCCAAATGGCATCCGAAGGACATGTACGTGTTCGCGCAGAGCATGGACGGCGTGATGATCTATCACGGCGCCAACGAGAAGCTCGTCGGCAAGAACTTCAACG
>NZ_JBFULE010000150.1:0-9323 GCF_056400485.1 Roseateles sp. P5_B10 | reverse complement strand
CTGTTCGAGCGCGCCTTCGCGCAACACCATGCCGGCGTGCTCGAGTACCGGCCGAATGCCGAGCTGAAGGAAGTGCTGGCCGACGGCACGGCGCGCTTCGAGTTCGAGGACGTCAAGGCCGATGTGCTGAACCTGATCCCGCCGCAGCGTGCCGGCGATCTGGCGCGCGACTTTGCCAACGTGAATCGCCGCTGGGTCGGCATCGACTGGCTGACGATGCAGGCGCAGGCCGCGCAGGGCGTGCATGTCGTCGGCGACGCGATTTTCTCGGCGCCGGGCATGCCCAAGTCGGGCCATCTCGCCAACCAGCAGGCCAAGCTCGCGGCGGCGGCCGTGCTGCAGTTGCTCCAGGGTGAGGCGGTGAACCCGGCGCCGGTGGTGATGAACACCTGCTACAGCTTTGTCACGCCGACCGAGGCCATGCATGTGGCTTCCGTCCATCAGTACGACGCGGCAGAAAAGACGATGAAGGCGGTGCCCGGTGCCGGGGGCGTGTCGCCGGCCGCGACGTCGGCCGAGGCTGGGATCGCGCTGGCCTGGGCCGAGAACATCTGGGCCGACACGCTGGCGCTTGGCTAGGAGTCTGCGCGGCAGAGGCGTGGCCCGCGTTGAGGCAGGCAGGGGCGCAGGCAAGGCGCGAGGAGGCCGCGGGCYCSCGCCCGCAACGACGAGCAACGCCGCATGCGCCCYTGCCWGSCTCAACCCGRAGGGCCGGGGYGATTTGCGGGGYSMTGCGGCGTTGCCGGCTCGTTRTGGGTCSCGACCCACGCCTCGCCGGCGCCTTGCATCGCCCCGCAACTCGCCCCGGCGCGGGCCACGCCTCTACCGCGCAGACTCCTAGGGGAAAAGCCCGCCGAGGTTGCCCAGCGTGGGTGCTTCAGCGCCAGGGCCGCGTGCGCCGGCCAGCGCCGCCCAGGCGGCACGCACGGCAGGGCCGTCGTCACGACCCGCGGCCTGGCGCGCCTCCAGCCAGTGGCTGACGAGGTCGAGCGGGTGCCTGTCGGGCAGGCTGGCGGGCCGGGCCTGGCGCGCCTGGGCGAGCAGGGCAGGCGCCTCGGGCGAGCCTTGCAGCACGGCGGTCAGTGCCGCATCCAGGCGCGAGCCCCAGGCATGGACGCGCCCGACGCCGCGCACCTGGCTCAGCAGCTCGGCGCTGCGGGCCAGCTCGCCCCGGGCGCGGGCCAGCCGGCCCTCGACCTTGGCCAGCCGGCTGCCGGGCAGGGCGAGGGCGGGGGACAGTGGCTTGTCGCGCACGTGTTGCACGGCCTCGGCGGCCAGGGCCGGGTTGCCGGYGGCCAGGGCGGCGTCCGCCGCCAGCAGCAGGCAGCGGCCGCGCGGCCCGCCGTCCAGCGCGGCGGCCTCGGTCACCAGGGCGCGCATGGCATTCAGGTCGGGCTGGCCCAGACGCGCCTGCGCGAGCAGCAGTTCGGCGCGGTAGATCAGCAGCGAGTCCGGGGCCAGGCCGTCGGCACGGGCGCCGTCCAGCAGCGCCTGGCGGGTGCGCACCTCCTGGGCATGGCGGCCCTGCAGCTGCAGCGCCTCGGCCCAGCCGGTAGCGGCTTGCAGCGCGAGGTCGTTGCCAGGGCCGAGCTTGCTGCGGATGTCGGCAAGCAGTGGCGCGGCGCGTGTGTCGATGCCGTCGAACAGCGCGTTCAGCGTCAGCATTGAAATCTCGCTGTGGCGCAGCACCAGCACGGGCAACGTCAACCGCGGGTCGGTGCTGGTCCACATCGGCTGCGTCGCCCGCACGAGGTCCRGCGCCTCGGCCAGGCGGCCCTGGCGCTGGCGCAGCACGCCGAGGTTCTGCAGGTAGTCGGCGCGTTCGTAGTCGTCGCCGGGGTGGAGCCTGTCGGTCAGCACGCGCACGCGTTCCAGCGCGCGTTCGGCGTCGTCCAGGCGGCGGACGTGCATGTAGTCGGCGGCCAGGATGAACTGCTGCTGGCGCACCGCCTCGCTGTCGGGGCCGAAACGGCGTGCCAGCGGCGCCGCGATCGGCTCCAGCAGCGCGATGGCCTCGTCGTCGTTGCCCATGATCTGGTGCACCTGGCCCAGGCTCAGCCGGGCCTGCAGCACCGCCGCTTCGTCCTCGCCATGCTGCTGGCGTGCCAGCGCCAGCCATTGCTCGCCCAAGGGCAGGGCATGGTCGAAGCGGTTCAGGGCCATGTAGGTGCGCGACAGCACCTCCAGCAGCCGTTGCCGCGTCGCGGGGTCGTCGGCGAACTCGTCCAGGCGGTCGCGGCTGTCGTCCAGCAGTTCCAGCACCGACGGCATGCGGCCCTGGCGAGGCAGGCTGCCACCGGCGAGCAGCTCGGTGATGAAGCGCGCGACGCTGTCGTTGCGCTGGCGTGCCAACTCGGCCTCGCGCCATTGCCAGCGGCTGGCGGCGATGCCGGCCGTCAAGCTGGCCAGCAGCAGCACCGACAGGCCGGCCAGCAGCGTGTGGCGGCGCAGCAGCAGGGCGGTGCGGTGCCGCAGGCTGAGGCGGCGCCTGGCCATCACGGGGCGCTGGGTCTGCCAGCGCCGCAGGTCCTCGATGAAGGCATGCACGCCGACATAGCGCTCGGCCGGGTTCTTGTGCAGGGCCTTGGCGGCGATGGCCTCGAGGTCGCCGCGGGCGCGCTGCGCGTCGCGCGGGCGTCCGGGGCCGTCCTCGTCCTCGGGCGTGCCCAGCAACGCGGCGAAGCGATGCGGGGGCTGGTGCAGCACTGCGTGTTCCAGCGCCGCGCGGCTGTCGCCACGCGCACCGAAGGGCAGCCGGCCCGTCAGCAGCTCGAAAAGCATGACGCCCAGGGCGAAGACATCCACCGCCGTGCCGGCGTCGCCGCTCTCGATGAGCTCGGGGGCTGCGTAGGCCGGTGTCAGGCCGGCACGGGCCTCGTCCACGGCCTGGCCGGGAGAGGCCGCCAGGCCGAAGTCCAGCAGCTTGGGCAGGCCTGCGGCCGTGATCATCACATTGGCGGGCTTGAGGTCGCGATGCACGACCAGGCGCGCATGGACGTATTCCACCGCCTCGGCCACGCGCAGCAGCAGCGTGACGCGGTCCGCCACGGTGGGGAGCTGGGCGCGCGCATGCTCGGCCAGCGGCAGGCCGTCGACGAGCTCCAGCACCAGGTAGGCGTGGGGCGCCTGCACGCCGGCGTCCAGCAGGGCGGCGACGCCGGTGTGCGTGAGGCGGCCCAGCGCTGCACGCTCGCGCAGGAAGCGCCGCGCGACGGCAGGCGTTGCGCTGTCGCCGTGCAGCAGCTTGATGGCGGCGCTGGCCTGGTAGAGGCCGTCGGCGCGCTCGGCCTCCCAGACCTCGCCGAGGCCGCCGCGGCCGATGCGCCGCCACAGCACCCAGGCACCCAGCCGCAGGCCGGTCAACGTCGCGGCGTCGCCCGCTTCAGCCTGCACCACGCCCGGCGCGGGCTTACCAACTGCCGGTGTTGGCCATCGACGCCCAGGGCTCGGCCGGCGCCAGCGACGGGCCGGCCTGCAGCAGCTCGATGGAGATGCCGTCGGGCGAGCGCACAAAGGCCATGCGGCCATCGCGCGGCGGGCGGTTGATCGTCACGCCGTGGTCCATCAGCTTCTGGCAGGCGGCGTAGATGTTGTCTACGGCGTAGGCCAGGTGGCCGAAGTTGCGGCCGCCGGTGTAGGTCTCTGCCTTTCCGTCGGCGTCCGGCCAGTTGTAGGTCAGCTCGACCTGGGCGTCTTCGTCGCCTGGCGCGGCGAGGTAGATGAGCGTGAAGCGGCCGGCGCTGCTTTCGGAGCGCTTGACTTCGTGCAGGCCGAGGGCGTCGCGGTAGAAACGCAGCGACGCGTCGACGTTCTCGACGCGCACCATGGTGTGGAGGTATTTCATGGTCGTGATTGTCGACGCCTCTGCTATTTCTTTCGCTGTTGCACGGACTTGATCCACCGCGTCGTCGGCGTCTCCTTGGGAGGCCGGGTGGCGCGAAACACAAGCCACACAAGAAGCACGTAAACAGGCAGGAAGGGGATCAGCAGCCAGTGCCCAGCCAGAAGCCATTGCGCGCCGCTTTGAGGCTTGAACACGATGCCGATGCCGCTGACGAACAGCAACCAGGGCAGGACAAGGATAAGCAGGCGCTTTACAGAACGCATTCCATTCGGATCAAGGTTGTCGCGAAGGATTGTCGATTGCAACGATTGGATTGGAAGCCAGTCAGGCGGTGAAAATGCTTTCCGCGTGCGCCTTCATGGCCTGCAGCCCTGCCTCGATCATGGTGGCGATGGCCGGTGCCAGTGCGTGGGGCAGCAGGTCGGCGATCCAGACGACGCGGCAGCGTGAGCTGCCTTCCTCAAAGATCTGCGTCGAGGCGTTGTGGTGGGTCAGCCGCCCGCCGACGGCCGACCAGGCGATGCGGCGGCGGTCGTCGTCGATGTCGACGATGAGTTCGCGCACCGTCATGCCATTGGCGAAGCGGAGCTCGCGGGCCTGTTCATCACTCGTATTGCCGTCCATCCTGCACTCGGTGACGAAGGCGGGCGCGAGGCGGGTGTGCAGCGCGCCGGGATCGCGCATCGCATCCCAGAGGGTGGCGGCGGGGACATCGACGAGGATTTCGCGGTGGATGGAGGCCATGGCCGTCTCCAGAAATGATGGCTCATGGTGGCCGCTTGGCCAGCCCTGCGCTGGCCGGAACCGGACATCTCCAACCGTCCCCACGCGTCAGTAGTCCAGCCACTCCATCGGCGCGACGAGGGCGTCGCCGCGGATGCGCTCCAGCGTGCCGGTCAGGATGTCGATGTTGTTGTCGAAGCTGCCATGACTGGCATCGATCTGGTCACCGGCCTTGGTCGTGCGGATCTTGGGCGTCGTCACGCGGTTCAGTAGGTTGCCGCCGGGCCACAGCTTGAGCCAGGCGGCAACGTCGGCATTCGGCGGGCCGGCCCACTGGTCGTCCAGCCACGCCGCGTCCGGCGGCACCAGGGCGCGCTCCATGCCCAGCAGCGGCTGTTTGCGGATGTCGTCCAGCGCGCGCGACACGAGGTAGAGCAGGGACTTGCCGTAGATGTCGCGCTCGGCGTTGGGCAGACCGTCGGCGCGCTCGTTGGCATCGGTCAGCACGTGCAGGCGCAGGCGGTCCAGCGACAGCACGCCAGCCTGGCCGGCCGCACCGTAGTGCTGCACGGCGAAGCCGCTGGAGCAGGCGGCGGCGTAAAGCTCGCAGCTGGCGGCCTGCACGACGTTGGCACCACCCAGGCGGCCGAGCAGATGGCCGATCAGGATGGAGCCGGCCGAATGGCCGATGAGGTGGACTTCCAGCGTCTTGCCGCTCTTGGCCAGCGCGTCGCGCAGCTCGCGCAGCATGCGGGCGGCCAGGTCCAGCACATGGTCGGCTGTCGCGCCACCCTCGGCGTTCTCGCGCATCTCGCTCCAGATGCCGCGCGCGAACTGGCGGCCGACGGCCTCGATGGCGCGGTCCTTGGCCTCGGCGGCGACCTCACGCAGGCGGTCCAGCATGCCGGTACTGACATCGGCCGAGTCGACGATGCGGTGCTTGAGATCCTCGAGCATGTCCGTCAACGTCTCGCCCGGGCCAGTCTTCCACGTGAAGAACAGCGGGTAGATGCCGTTGGCCAGGAAGTAGGGCGCCATCACGCGGATGCGCTGGACGGAGCCGATCTCCGAGTTCAGCCCGCCGTGGGCGTAGATGGCGAGCTTGACGGTTTTGCCCTTGCTGGCCTTGAACCAGGCCGCGGGGCGCTCGACGACGATCTCGCGCGCCAGGCCTTCGCGGTCGTCGCGGGCACGGGTGAAGTCGGTCGCCATCAGTTGGCCGTCGTTGCCCGAGACCAGGGTGTGGGTGTAGGCCTCGTCGGTGCGCAATGGCTGGTAGGGCTTGTGGGCGAAGACGTGGTTGATGGGCCAGGGGTCATCGCGCGGGTTGTCATCGACACGCAGCGTCGCGCCAACGTCCGACAGGCCGCGGCCGGCCATGGCGCGAAACCCGCCGGCCACGCGCGCGGCCTTGGCGCCTCTTGCCGTCTTGGCTGCCACGGCTTGGCGGCTCTTGATGTCCGACAGGTCCTGGGGCACGCCCAGGGCAACGGCCCAGGCATCGGTGCCGTTGGTGATCCAGTCCTCGTAGCTGAGGACGGCGAAGCCGCTGGCGCCCCAGCCGGTGCCCCAGCTGTTCTGCACGACGAAGCCGCGCTCGTTGTAGCCCACCAGCGCAAAGGCGTGCCCACCGGTCTTGCGGGCCATGCGCTCAATGCGCGGCAGCTTGTCGTGGCTGGCCGGCATGGGCGATTCGTCAAGCGTCCAACCGTCGTGCACGTCGCCCGAGACATAGATGGCGCCGATCTCGTAGATGGCTGCCTGCATGTCGACGACGCTCTTCTTGTCGACGCGGTAGTAGACGCCGAGCGCTCGCGTCGTCGCGTCATCGTCCCAGCCCGCCGCGGGGCGCTCGAAGATGCCGTTGCCCTTCTTGTTCAGCGGATAGGGCCACAGCTTGAAGGAGCAGACGCCGTGCTTGTGCCAGCCCTTGAGGGCGCCGCGGCAGGACGAGCCCTCGTAGTCCTGGCCGGGCCATTCGTCGTAGAGCTTGGCCAGCTCGTAGAACATGCGCGGGCTGACGGTTTCGGGCTGCGTGCGGCTGCGCGGCGCGTCGAGGTGGCGCAGCCAGTAGAGGTAGTTGGTCACGCAGGCCAGGCCGAAGCCGGTGCAGGCGCCTTCATTGCCCTGGTTGAGGATGCGGCCAGCTTTCACGTAGGCGGGCAGCAGTCGTTTCAGGTCGCTGTCCATCGGCCAGCGCGGCGGCAGGGAGCGCAGCGGCGAGCGGTAGACGAGATCGCGCAGGTCCAGGCGATCGGGGCGTGCGTCCAGCTTGGGTGCGGAAACGGCGTTGGCGGCGGCTTTCTTGGCGGTGGCGGGCTTGCGGGTCTTGGTGGCCATGGTGGTCTCCTCGGGAGGACGGCGGATGATGGCCGCAGCCTTTCGCACGGACAAGTCCGCATGCGAGACTGGGGGCCTGCTCACCCTCAGGGGAACGGATGCGTTGCCACTCAAAAACCCGCGAGCAAGGCGCGAAGTCGAAGCTGGGGTCGTCCCCAGCGAGGCTGCGCAACGCCGCGCGCGGGCTTTTGAGTGACAACCCTTCGGGAGAGGGGCTGCGCGGGCGCATGGCGTTGTTGGGCGCCTTGCCCGGGCGGCAAGCCCGGGCTTCAGCGCCACGCCTAGCCCTGCACCCGCGCAGCCCCTCTCGCATCGCTCCCCTGAGGGCGAGCAGGCCCCCCCATGTTTAAGGTCTGTATCGTCGGCCTGGGGGCCATCGGCGGCTGGATGGCCGCGCATCTGCAACGCGTCGAAGGTGTGGCCGTCAGCGCCCTGGCCCGCGGCGACACGCTGGCGGCCGTGCGTGAGCACGGCCTGCGGCTGGACAGCGGCGAGGACAGCTGGCGTGCGCCGCTGCGCGTGACCGGCGACGCCGCCGAGCTCGGCCTGCAGGACCTGGTCATCCTCGCCGTCAAGGGCCCGGCCATCGCCGGCGTCGCGGCCCAGGTCGCCCAGCTTTGCGGGCCGGACACGCGCGTGCTCACGGCGCTGAACGGCCTGCCATGGTGGTTCACGGCCGGCTTGCCCGTGCAGGGGCTGACGCTGAAATGCGTGGACCCCGATGGCCGCATCGCCGCGCTGATCCCGCCCCAGCGCGTCATCGGCTGCGTCGTTCATGCCAGCTGCGCGCTGCGCGGCCCGGGCTGGGTCCACCACGTGATGGGCAACGGCCTGCTGATCGGCGAGGCCACGGGCGGCACGAGCCTGGCCGTCGATGCGCTGATCGCGCTGCTCGGCGACGCCGGCTTCGAGGCCAAGGCGGCCGAGAGCATCCAGCGTGACGCCTGGTACAAGCTCTGGGGCAATATGACGACCAACCCGGTCTCGGCGCTGACCCGCGCCACGACGGACCGCATCCTGGACGACGACCTCGTGCGCGAGTTCACGACGGCCATCATGGCGGAGGCCGCCGAGGTCGGTGAAGGCATGGGCTGCCCGATCGCCCAGACGCCGCAGGACCGGCACACCATCACGCGCTCGCTCGGGGCCTTCAAGACCTCGATGCTGCAGGACATCGAGGCGGGGCGGCCTATCGAGACCGACGCATTGCTGGCGGCGCCGCGGGAGCTGGCGCAGCAGCTCGGCGTGGCGACGCCGATGCTGGATGCGTTGCTGGGGTTGACGAGGTTGATGGACGCATGCCGCGGCCAGTCGGCCGCCTGAGGTTCAGTAGGGCAGCTTGCCTGCGTGGCGCTTCCAGTGGCGCGCCACTTCACCCTTGCGCGTGGCCTCGGCGAAGGCGGCATCCAGGCGTGGCAGCAGCTCCGCCGCCGCGCTCCCCCGTGCGGCGACCACATGGAAGGCCGGTGGTGAGACGTCCGACAGCGGCGCATGGGCCAGCCCCGGCGTGGCCAGGTGGTCGACCTTGCCGAGCTCCCATTGCTCGATGACTTCGAGTTCTTCGACGAAGTAGTCGCAGCGGCCGAGCAGCAGTTTCTCGATCAGCTGCTGGTAGTTGCGCGCCCCCTGGTCCAGGTCACCCGGGCCCAGGCCGTAGTGGGCATAAGTTGAACCGTTCTTGCCACAGCCGCGCCAGCGCTTCAGCCCGGCGCGGTCGGAAATCTGCAAGGGCTGCGCCTTGCGGAAGAAGACCTGGGGCGTGAACGTCTTGTAGGGTTTGGAAAAAGCCAGCAGCTTGCCGCGCTCGTCGTCGTAATAGGCCGCGAGCGCGAAATCGATCTCGCCGGACGCGACGGCCCGCAGGCAGCGCTTGAACGGCAGGTCGCCGATCAACTTGAGCTCGACACCGAGCTTGGCAAACAGCGGCGGCCAGAGATCGACGAGGAAGCCGTTCAGCTGCTGCGGCAGGCCCGGCGTGCGGTACAGCCAGGGCGGCCCGATGCCGGGTTCGCCACAGGCGGTGAGGGGCTTGGCCTGGGTGTCTGTGGCGTTGGCGACGGTTGCCGTCAGGGCCAGAAGGCAGGCCCAAAAGCGCATCCAAGAGCGGCGGGTCATCTACCTTCGAGTCTATGCGTACCGCTGCGCGCGCAGGACCTCGCCGAGGACTTAGGTTCATGGGCGTGCGCCGCCTACCCCAACGGTGCGATGCCCAGCCAGGCCGCGTGCGCCCAGAAGGCGAAGAAGGCCCACAGCGCGACGCCGACGGCGATGGTGGCCGCCGTGCCGGCCACCGTGCCAGCGGCCGGCACCGGCCCTGGCCGACGCCGCGCGGCGCGAAAGACCAGAATGGCCCAGACGAGGAAGCTGCCGAACAGCATCACGTCGGCCAGCGTGTTGTTGGCGATCAGGTGGGCAA
>NZ_JBFULE010000149.1:0-9362 GCF_056400485.1 Roseateles sp. P5_B10 | reverse complement strand
GATCAGCGCTGATGCCCTGCGGCACGAAACCGATGGCGCTGACGACGCGCTCATCCAGCATCCAGGCGCCGCCGTCGCTGCCCATGGGCACGCGGCTCATGCTCTCGACACCGCCGGCCACGACCAGGCGTTCGAAGCCGCTGGCCACCTTGGCCGCTGCGAGGTTGACGCTCTCCAGCCCCGAGGCGCAGAAGCGTGACTGCGTGACGCCGCCCACCGACTGCGCCCAGCCGGCGTCCAGCACGGCGATGCGGGCGATGTCGCCACCCTGCTCGGCGATGGGTGTCACGCAGCCAAGGATGACGTCGTCGACCAACGACGTGTCGAGCCGGGTGCGCTGCTGCAGGGCCTGCAGCACGCTGCGCACCAGCCAGATCGGCGTGGCCGCGTGCAGCGAACCGTCGGGCTTGCCCTTGCCGCGCGGCGTGCGGCAATGGCCGTAGAGATAGGCGTCGAACATGGGGGTCTCCAGGGGCCTCACATGGATCGCGAAGCCAGCTCTTTCATGATTTCATTGGTGCCGCCGTAGATGCGCGTCACGCGGGCGTCGGCCCACAGTTCGGCAATCGGCGTCTCCAGCATGTAGCCATAACCGCCGAAGAGCTGCAGGCAGGCGTCGGTCAGCCGCGAGGCGAGGTCGCTGCACCAGGCCTTCACCAGCGCCGCGCGGGCGGCGTCGAGCTCACCTTTCAGATGGGCCGAGATGGCGGCATCGAGCAGCGCGCGGGCGGCGAGCACGTCGCTCTGCGCCTGGGCCAGCACGAAACGGGTGTTCTGGAAGTTCCAGATCGGCTGGCCGAAGGCCTCGCGCTGCTTGGCGTAGGCCACCGTGTCGTCCAGCGCGCGTTCCGTCATCGCGACGGCCTG
The DNA here is from genome assembly GCF_056400485.1 of Roseateles sp. P5_B10. Taxonomy (NCBI): domain Bacteria; kingdom Pseudomonadati; phylum Pseudomonadota; class Betaproteobacteria; order Burkholderiales; family Sphaerotilaceae; genus Roseateles; species Roseateles sp. P5_B10. The sequence continues at coordinate 8,495 of NZ_JBFULE010000149.1, read as the reverse complement.
GCATGCGATGACGAGGCGTTCCTGCGGCAGTTCGCCCATCAACTGGCCAAAGGCCAGGCCCTCGCTTGACCCAAGCAGGTTGGCGGCCGGCACGCGCAGCTCATCAAAGAAAAGCTCGCTGGTGTCCTGGGCGTGCAGRCCGATCTTGTCCAGGCGACGGCGCGTCAGGCCCGTCGTGCCGGCATCGATCTCCGCGACGACCAACGACAAGCCCTTGGCACCCGGTGCGTCCCCGGTGCGGCAGACGATGACGATGAGGTCGGCGTTCTGTCCATTGGTGATGAAGGTCTTCTGCCCGTTGATGACGTAGTGGTCGCCCTTTTCGTCAGTGACGCGGCGTGCGCGGGTGCGGATGGCCTGCAGGTCAGAGCCGGTGCCCGGTTCCGTCATCGCGATGGCGCCAACGCGCTCGCCGGTGGCCATCGCTGGCAGCCAGCGCGCCCTCTGCTCGTCATTGCCGTGGCGCAGCAGATAGGGCGCGACGATGGCCGAGTGCACGCTGCCGCCGAAGCCGCCCAGGTTGGCCCGCGCAGCCGCCATGACGATGACGGCCTCATGGCCGAAGTCGCCGCCGCTACCGCCGAAGGCTTCCGGCATGGCCGCGCACAGCAGGCCCTGGGTGCCGGCTTCGCGCCAGGTGTCGCGTTCCATCAGGCCGGCTGCGCGCCAGGCTGCGGCGCGCGGCACCCAGCGCTCGCTGAAGAAGCGCGCGGCGCTGTCCTGAAGCAGGTGGTGCTCCTCGGTCATCCAGTTCGAGGGGAAGAGCGGAAGACTCATGAAATGCCGACGGCTTCTTCCAGCGTCGCGATCTCTTCCTCCACATAGGCCGCCAGCCGGCCCAGGTTGGGCAGGGCGTCGGTTGCAATCAGGCCGAAGTAAAGAGTGCCGGCATAGCTGAACAACGTGATGTTGAGCAGATGGGTGGCCGGCAGTGTCGACATGGGGTGCATCTCCAGCAACGGTGCGCCCTTGATGTACAGGCGCTCGGCCGGCCCGGGCACGTTGGACACCAGCGTGTTGCCCATGGGCGTGACGACATCGGCCAGCTTGAGCATGCCGGCGATCTGGCCGAGCAGGCCGGTCAGGATGGTGTAGGTCTCGACCGCCTCGGGCGCGACGGCGTCGATCATCGTGCGCACATTGCGCAGCGAATAGCCGACATTGCGCAGCCGCACATAGGCGTCATCGGTGGGCGGCGACAGGTCGACCAGGATGATGCCGATCTTGTTGCCGCCGCTCTTCTCGCCTTCGCGGCGCAGGTTGACCGGCATCTGTATGGTGATGGGCCGGTCCAGCTCGATGCCCTCGTCGGCCAGGTAGCGGTGCATGGCGCCGTCCAGGCAGGTCAGGGCCACGTGGTTGAGCGTGGCGCGCGACACCTTGCGGATGGCATCGATGCGGGCCATGGGCACGGCGGCGGTGGCGAACTGGCGGCCTGGCGTGGCATTGCCGGTGAAGGGTGTACCGCGGCTGGCCATGAAGGGCAGGGCGATGGCGTTCTTGGTCAGCTTGATGGCTTCCAGCGCCAGCATGGCCGTGAGCCGGCCGATGCCGACGGCGCGCTTGCTGTTGGCGGTGAGCTGCTTCCAGACGGTGCCGGCGACGGCCTGATCCAGCCGCTTCTTGCGCGACAGGCCGCTGGCGCGGCGCGCGTGCGACAAGATCCAGACCGGCGTGACGGTGTCGTCGTCGGGCGTCGCGCGCAGGGACTCGACGCCCCAGCGCGTCATCGTGATGCCGTCGGCCACGGCATGGTGCATCTTGTAGTAGATGGCGAATTGCTTGTCCCACAGACCGGCGATGACATGCACCTCCCACAGCGGCCGGCTGCGGTCCAGCACCGGTTCGTGCAACTCCGCGGCAAAGGCATAGAGGGCCTCGCGGTCGTTCTGGCCGGCCTTGAGCTTGTGGAAGAAGACGTGTTGCGCCAGGTCCACCGATTCGGCCGTGCTCCAGCTCGGCATCAGCGTGGGCGAGACGAAGTTGATGACGGCATCGAAGGGCGCCTGCACGTCGGTGTGGGTCAGGAACTCCTCATAGAGCTGCTTGGCGAAGTTGGCGCCGCCACCCTTGGGAATCTGGTGGATGTGCAGGCCCGCCACATGCTTGGGACTGGCCTCGCTTTCGGCGATGAAGAAGGCGAGGTCGAGCAGGGAGAGTCGGCTCATGATGTCTCGTGTCGTTCCGGGCGGCCCAGCATAGGCGCGCCGGTGAGACGGTCAAGGCCGGGAATTTACGCGCTTGTTTCCGCGTCCCCGCTGGACGACTTTCGCTTGCCGCTGCGGCGTTCCTTGTCGGCCAGACGCGCGGCCTCTGCCTCGGCGGCCTTGCGCTCTTCCTCCTCTGCAGCGGCCCGGCGCCAGGCCGTCATCTCGTCAGGGGTTTCCAGCGTGATGCAGCCCAGCGCCCCGCCGCGGAAGTCCATCAGCAACGCTTCGGCGGCCTTGTGCATCAGCACGCCGCCGCCGCGCACCTTGGCGCCGCGTTTGGTGCCGATGGCCTCCAGCACGGCGTCGTCGGCGCCAAGCTCGGTGAGGCCGTAGCGCTGCTGCAGGCGCTCGGGGTAGTGGCGCTTGAGCACGGCAATCAGCTCCAGCGCCACCTCCTCCTCGTCGAAGGCATTGCGGCCGATGGCGCCGCTGGCGGCCAGGTTGTAGCCGCTCTGCTCGATGGCGATGCGCGGCCACAGCATGCCCGGCGTGTCGAACAGGTAGAAGCCGTTCTCCAGCACGAACTTCTGCTCGATCTTGGTGATGCCTGGCTCGTCGCCCGTCTTGGCGGCGCGCTTGCCGACCAGGGTGTTGATCAGCGTGCTCTTGCCAACGTTGGGAATGCCGCAGATCAGCACGCGCAGCGGCTTGTGCATGTCGCCGCGCAGCGGTGCGAGCTCGCGGCAGGCCTTGATGAGGGCGCGCGCCGGCGCCTTGTCGCCGGCATCCAGCGGGATGGCGCGGGTGTGCGGCTGGGCGTTGTAGTAGTCCAGCCAGGCGGCGGTCTGGGCCGGGTCGGCCAGGTCCTGCTTGTTCAGTACCTTCAGCGACGGCCGGCCCGTCGTCAGTGCAGCCAGCAGCGGGTTGCTGCTTGAGCCGGGCAGGCGCGCGTCGAGCAGTTCAATGACCACGTCCAGCCCCGCCTTCACGCGATCCTTGATCGCCTGACGGGTGGAATTCATGTGGCCGGGGAACCAGTTGATGGGCATGCGCAGGGGAGGTGGGAATTTGGGAGGGCGGATTGTCGGTGGCTTACATCCGGTTGCGGCGATCTGCGCCGCATCCCCCAAGATCTGGGGGTAGTCGTTGAGGTGAATATGAGATTCGAAGGCGTACTGAGCGCGTGGAACCAGGATGCCGGCTACGGCACCATCCGGCCCTCTGGCGGGGGAGAGGAAGTCTTCGTCGGCTTGGCCGCGTTCCCGACAGACGGCGAGGGTCCTCGGATGGACGAGCCGCTGAGCTTTGAAATTGTCACGAGCCGTGACGGCCGCAAGCAGGCGGTGAATCTGAAGCGGCTGTCGCAGGCCCATCTCAGCCCGGCGCTGCGCGCATCGGCGGGCGGCACCCGCGTCCGCGCCCGTCAGGCCCAAAAGAAACGGCGCCTGGGCTTGCTGGCCGGGGGCGCCGTGGTCACGGTGATGCTGGTGGCGGGTGGGGTGCACTGGTGGCAGCCCGCGGACCGGACCGGCGAGTTGCCGGTGATGAAGCGCTGAGGCGCGGCTCTCGGGCGCTGCTCATGCCAGCCGGCCTGCATGCCGGCTGTCCTGAAACCCGCGTCGCACAGTGCGCAGGCACTGTGCTCGGTCGGGTTTCAGTCCTCGTTCTTGAAGACGAGCTTGACTTCGTGAGTGGCCTTTTCGCCGGGCTCGAACTTCCACTCCATCAGCGCCGCCTTCACGGCGCGGTCGAAGACCCGCTTGGGTTCGGCTTCGACGATCTCGACGTCGCTGACCTTGCCGTCGGCTTCGATGGTCATCTTGGCCTTGACCGAGCCGGTGGAGATGCCCTTCTTGGAGGCCTCGGCTGGGAACTCAGGCGGCACCTTCTTGACGACCTTGGGTGCGGCCTGAGCGGCCAGGGCCAGCATCAGGCTGGCGGCCAGGATGGTGGCGGAACGCAGGAATGACATGGCGAGCCTCGGAAAGTAATTGATGGGGTCAGGCGGCGCGGAAGAAGCCGACCGCCTCGATCAGCCGCGTCGAACTGTCGCGCAGGGCGTCCGCCGAGCGGCTGAGATCGCCGACCAGGCTGGTGTTTTGCTGCGTGGCCTTGTCGAGCTCGTTCATGGCGCCGTTGACGACGCCGACGCCCGTGGCCTGCTCCTGGGCCGAGTGCGAGATTTCCTCGATCAACTGACCCATGTTGTTGACTTCGTCGACGACGCTGCGGATGGTGACGCCGGCGTTGTTGACCAGCGTGGTGCCGTTTTCGACCTTGACGGTCGATTCCTGGATCAGCACCTTGATTTCCTTGGCGGCGCCGGCCGAGCGCTGAGCCAGCGCACGCACTTCGGCGGCCACCACGGCGAAGCCGCGGCCATGTTCGCCGGCCCGGGCGGCCTCCACGGCCGCGTTCAGGGCCAGGATGTTGGTCTGGAAGGCGATGCCGTCGATGACGCCGATGATGTCGCCGATCTTCTTGGAGCTGGCGCTGATCTCTTCCATGGTCTCGACGACCTTGGAGACGACGGCGCCACCATTGCTGGCGGCCTGGCGGGCCGTCACGGCGATGCCAGCCGCGCGGCGGGTCAGATCGCTGGCGCCCTTGAGCGTGGAGGCGATCTCTTCCACCGAAGCGGCGGTGTTCTGCAGGCTGGCGGCGGAACGCGTGGTGCGCTCGGCCAGATTGGAATTGCTGTCGGCAATGGAGCCGGAGTTCTGGGCCACCTCGCTGGCGGCGGTGGACACATCGCGCACAACGCCCGAGAGAGCCTGCTGCATGTCCTTCATGGCCTGCAGCATCTGGCTGAGTTCGTCGCGGCCTTCGACCTGGATGTCCTGCGTCAGATCACCGGCGGCAATGGCCTCGGCGGCCAGCTGGGCCTTGCGGGCCGGGGCGACGATGGAACGGGTGATGACGAGGCCGCCACCGATGCCGATGACCACGGCCACGACCAGCAGGACGATGGTCACCCAGACGGAGAAGCGGGCCAGTTCGACACCGGACGTGGCCAGTGCCTTGCCGCTTTCAAACTGGATGTCGACCAGCTTCTTCAGGCCTTCCTGCAGGGCCGCCTGGGCGGGGCGCAGGTCGGTTATCAGGCTTTCACGAGCCTCGTCGGGCGTGCCGTCGGTCTGGATCTTCTGGAATTTTTCGAGTGCAGCCAGGAACTTGGCCTTGTGACCCCGCACCTCGGCGATGGCGGCCTTTTCTCCGTCACCCGAGACAGCATCTTCCAGGCTCTTGAGCTGCTTTTCGCCTTCTTCAAGCGCGTCGGTGACGGCCTTCTTCTGCTTCTTGATGGCACCAGCGGTATCCAGCAGCAGCAAGTCACGCACGGCGCGGGAAATGATGTTGACCTGGCTTTCCAGACCGTTGGCTGCGCCAATCTTGAAGAGGCTGGAGTTGGCGGTGCGGTCCAGATCCTTGGCCAGGCCGTTCGCATTCTTCGCGCCGTAAATGCCGATCCCCACCAGCAGCAAAATGAGCAGGCCAAAGCTCAAGGCCAACCGATGGCCGATGCGCAATTGCGTCAGGAAGTTCATCTGTTCAGGTCCTTGTCCGGTGATCGGGTATCGGCGGCGGGCTGCCGCTCTTGAATTCAACGACGACTGTAGGGCTCTCGGCCCTGTTTTTGACGGCCCTACCCGGGAGCCGCGCGCAGTGTGTCGCGACCTGTGACCATTTGCTACCTGCCTGCGGCAGGCTTGCGTGAAGTCGTTCACGTCGGCCCCCCGCGCCCAGGGGCTTGTGGGTTCAACGGGCCGCCACGGCGCGCAGCCTCAGCACCTCGACGGCATCGACTTCACCTGCAGCGTGGCCGAAGGATGCCCGCAGATGGCTGGTCAGCGCKGCCAGGTCTTCGGCGCCCAGCACGCCCGCGAAGGGCGGCATGCCGTAGGGGCGCGGGTTGCCGGGCGTCGCCGGTGCGAAGCCGCCGCGCTCGATGAGGCGGATCAGGTTGGCCGCACTGGCCTGGGTGACCAGGCGGCTGCCGGCCAGCGCAGGGTAGGCGGGGGCACCGCTCGCGTCGCGCCGCCCCTGGCCCTGCTCGCCATGGCAGGCCGCGCAGTGCTCGCGGTAGAGGCCGGCGCCGCGCTTGCGGCGGCGCGCATCCGGCTCGGCCGGCTCGGAGCGGGCAACGGCCTGCTCGGGCAAGGCACGCAGATAACTGCTCATTGCGGCGAGGTCGGCATCGTCCAGCGCCGCGGTGCTGCCGATGACGACCTCGGCCATGGGGCCGAGCGCCACATGACCTTGCGCCTTGCCGTCGCGCAGCCAGCGTTGCAGCACCTCAGTCGGCCAACGCTGCACACCGGCCTCGGCCGGGTCATGCAGCGAAGGGGCCACCCAGCCCAGGCCGGCCAGCAGGCCACCGCGGAAATCCGCTGCACCACGGTCGCCACCCAGGGCATCGCGGCCGGCGTGGCAGGCGCTGCAATGGGCCAGGCCCTGGCTGAGATAGGCGCCGCGGTTCCAGGCCGCGTCCCGGGCCGGGTCGGATTGATAGACCCCGGGCCGGAAGTACAAGGTCCGCCAGACGGCGACGGCCAGCTGGCTCCCGTAAGGCCAGCGCAGCTCATGCTCGCGGCGTGGCGCGGCCGCGGGCGGCTGGGCCTGCAGCCAGGCATACAGGGCGTCGGCGTCCTCGCGGTTGACGAGGGTGGTGTTGGTGATCGGGTGAGCCGGCACCAACAGTCGGCCGTCGCGGCTGCGGCCGAAATGCAGCGCCTGCCAGAAGTCGTTGCTGCTCCAGCCACCCAGGCCGGTGGCGGCGGGCGTCAGATTGGATGAGAAGGCGGTGCCAAAAGGCGTCGGGATCGCCCGGCCTCCGGCCAGGCGTTCACCACCGCGGGCCGTGTGGCAGCCGGCGCAATTGCCCACGGCGGCGAGGTAGGCGCCGCGTTCCAGGCTGACGGGTGCGGCGGAGGGCGGCGTTGCGTCGCCCAGGGCGCGTTGCCAGGCCAGCAACCCGAAAGCGGTGGCAATGGCCAGCAGGGCCAGCAACGCGAGGCCGATCAAGAGGCGCTTCATGGCGGCAGGCCGCCGCAGCGCAACGGCGGCGGGGCAGCCAGGGTGGGCGCGGGATGCGGGTCGGCCGGCAGGGCCCGGCCGGCGAGGAATTGGGTGATCGCGTTGATCTCAGGCTCGGTCAGGGTCTTGGCGATATGCGCCATGCAATCCGGCGCCTGGGCGCGGCGCTGTCCGCTGCGCCASGCGCCGAGCTGGCCGTTCAGATAGTCGCGCGACAGACCGAGCAGACCGGGTATGGCGGGCTGAGTCCCCGTCAGGCGCTCGCCATGGCAGGCGGTGCAGGCCGGCAAGCGGCGGGCGGCGTCGCCGCGGCTCACCAGCGCCTCGGCGCGGGCCAGCTCGGTAGCCGCAAGGCCAGACTTCTGCGGCGGCGCATAGGGCAGGTCCAGCGATGCGAAATGACCGGCCAGCTCCTCCAAATAGGCGTCGGACAGTGGCGCGATGAGTTCGCTCATCAAACCGTAGTCGCGCCGGCCGTCGCGGAAGTTCAGCAACTGGTTGTAGAGATAGCCGGCCGGCTTGCCGGCCAGACGGGGGTAGTAGCCGTCGGGTGCGGCGCGCCCCTCCTTGCCATGGCAGCCGGTGCAGGCCAACGCTCGCTGAGCGAGCGTGTCAGGGACGGGCTGGGCCTGGGCCGCGAGCGCGGTCAGGGTCAGCAGCCAGGCGGCCTTCACCCCCGCGCTCCGAAAATGGCGCTGCCGACGCGCACCATCGTCGAGCCGGCCGCGATGGCGTCCTCAAGGTCTGCGCTCATGCCCAGCGACAGCGTGTCCAGGGCCAGGCCGGCCTGCTTCAACGTCTCGAACAGCGCGGCCATGGCCCGATGCTGCGCCAGCGCTTCGGGGCCGGGTTCGGGCACCGCCATCAGGCCACGCAGCTGCAGCCGGGGCAAGGTTGCGACCTCGCGAGCCAGCGCCGCCACGTCATCGGGCAGCAGGCCGCTCTTGCTCGCCTCGCCGCTGATGTTGACTTGCAGGCAGACATTGAGCGGCGCCAGGTCGGCCGGCCGTTGCTCGGACAACCGCTGGGCGATCTTGAGCCGGTCCACGCTGTGCACCCAATCGAACTGTTCGGCCACGGGCTTGGTCTTGTTGGACTGCAGCGGGCCGATCAGATGCCATTCGATCTGGCCGCGCAGATCGCTCAGCTCGCCGACCTTGGCCAGGCCTTCCTGCACATAGTTCTCCCCGAAGGCGCGGGCGCCGGCCTCAAAGGCCTCGCGCACGGCGTAGGCCGGGAAGGTCTTGCTGACGACGAGCAGACGGACCGCCTGGGGTGGGCGGCCGGCCGAGGCACATGCCGCAGCGA
>NZ_JBFULE010000148.1:0-9478 GCF_056400485.1 Roseateles sp. P5_B10 | reverse complement strand
CAGCTGGGCGTAGAAGGCCTCGGCGACGGTGGGCGCCAGGGGCATGAGCGGCGCGAAGCTGCTGCGGATCAGGTGGATTTGGTGCGGGGTCATGGCAGCCTYGGTGTCAATGGATGAGATAAGCGTCGGCGACGGGTGCGAACACGCACAGCAGTGGCAAGGCCATGATGAGGCGCTCGAGCAGGTTCCAGCGGGGCGAGGGCGCAGGGGCGTGTTCGAGGTCCTCGGCGAAGGCTTCGCTGCGGCAGCCGACGAGCATCGTTTCGGGCCAGTCGGTGGAGGGGTTGTCGCTGCGGTAGTGCATGAGGGTCTTCCGGTTGGTGTGTCGCCACTGTCGGCCGCGCCGGTTTCAAGCGCGCTTCACGTCGGCTCGACTGTGTTGCGTTTGTTTCAACACCACGCTGCCTTGCCCCGAGCAAGGCCGGCCTGCCTATCATTCGCCGCCATGCCAAACACCTCGCCCACCGTGCTGCTCGTCGACGACGAGCCTGAATTGCGTGCCCTGCTGGCCGAGTATTTCGGCCGCAACGGCTTCGAGGTCATGCAGGCCCAGGACGCTGCCGCGGCGCGCGCCCGCGTCGCCGAGCGTGTACCCGATGTGGCCGTGCTCGACATCAACATGCCGGGCGAGAACGGTCTGTCCCTGGCCCGCGCGCTGCGTGAAGCCCATCCGCGCCTGGCTGTGCTGATGCTGACTACGGCGGGCGAGGCCATCGACCGCATCGTCGGCCTGGAGGTGGGGGCGGACGATTACATCGCCAAGCCCTTTGAGCTGCGCGAACTGCTGGCCCGCGTGCGCGCCGTGCTGCGACGCCTGCAGGTGACGGCCGCGCCGGCACCTGTGCTCGCACCGAGCGATCCGGAGCGCGTTGCCTTTGGCCTGTGCGAACTCGACATGGCCCAGCGCAAGCTCTTTGGCGCGGTGGGCGAGGAGATCGACATCACGGCCGCCGAGTTCGACCTGCTGGCGCTGTTTGCCCGCCACCCCAATCGCCCGCTGAACCGCGACCAGATCATGGAGCAGGCCCACAACCGCGGCTGGGACGTGTTCGACCGCAGCATCGACCTGCGCGTCATGCGCCTGCGCCGCAAGGTGGAGCGCAACCCCGACAAGCCGGAGGTCATCAAGACCGTGCGCAACGTCGGCTACGTCTACGTGCCGGTGGCGGGCTGAGCGGGCGATTTCCCGGCGCCAGCCGCAGTTGCAACAAGTCCGCGGCCGCTGGTGTCGCAGTGGTTTTGTACCGTATCCTGACCGTCAGAGGACGCGCGAAATGCGCCGCTGCGCGCAAGCTGCAGCCGTGCATGCGCCTTGCGACGGCATGGGTCACTTTTTCTCGCTGATCAACAGATGGGCGCGCTTCGTCGCCCTGCTTGGGCTTGCGTTGGGCGGTGGCGCCCGGGCGGCAGACGAGCCCGCCCCGACGGCCTGGGCCGCCCGTTCGGATGCGGTGTTCCACCAGGTGCTGGTCGCGCCGATGTCCTTCACCGCGCTGGCCCAGGACGGCGAAGGCTTCCTCTGGATCGCCACGCAATCCGGGCTGTCCCGTTGGGATGGTTATCAGCTTCGCAGCTATGTCAGCGACATGGCTTCGTCCGGTGCCTTGCCCGACAGTTACGTGCAAGCGCTGCATGTCGATGACCAACGGCGTCTTTGGGTAGGCACCAGCGCCGGTGGCCTGGTGCGGTATGAGGCGCGCACCGACCGTTTCGTCGCCCCGTTGGCTGCCGGCGCGGCGCTGAGCCGCAAGAGCGTGCACGCCATGCTCGACGAGGGCAACGGCCTGCTGTGGGTCGGCACCGGTGCCGGTCTGGACCTGCTGGATACCAGCCGCGGTACGGTCCAGCGCCATGCGGTACTGGCCGGGACCAAAGGCCTGCCCGATGGCGCCGTGCTGGCGCTGCTGCGCGACTCGACGGGCGGCCTGTGGGTTGGCACCGACAAGGGCCTCTTCCGTCGCGGTGCCGGCAGCGATCGTTTCGTGCAGGTCGGGCTGCCGGCCGAAGAGCACGCGCCATTCGTCGCCAGGCTGCTGCTGGACAGCCAGCGGCGGGTCTGGGTTGGCACGCGTTCGTATGGCGTTTTCGTGATCGAGCCCGAGCCTGAGGCTGAGGCGGTGCCGTTGCATCGCCTGTTGCAGGCGGCTGGCGCCGACGCGACGGGGCTGGGCAACGCGCCGATCCGCGTGATGGCCGAGGCCGCGCCTGGTGACGTGTGGCTGGCCCCCGATGGGGGCGGCATCCTGCGCATCGACACCCGCCGCTGGGAGATGCGTCGCGTGCGGCACCGCTCGGACAGCGCGGCCAGCCTGCCCGACGACGACGTCGCCGCGATGTACCGCGATCGCAGCGGGCTGCTCTGGGTCGCCACCGACACGGGGCTCAGCCACCACGACGCGCGCCAGGTCACGGTCAGCACCTGGTTCGGCGGCCCCGGCGCAACGGCTGGCATCAGCCACCTCAACGTGCCTTGCGTGCTGCCCATGCCCGATGGCAGCGTCTGGCTCAGCACGGGCGACGGTGGCATCGACATCGTCAGGGCCGATCAGGGCCGCACAGCGGCATTGCGGCCCGACGCTGCCATACCGGCCACCGCGCTGCCGCCAGGCCGCGTGCTGAGCATGGTGCGCGCGCCCGACGGCGTGGTCTATCTCGGTACCCAGCGCGGGCTGTATCGCGCCACGGCCGATGGCCGAGCGGTGCAACGGCTGGCTATCCCCGGCCGGTCACCCACCGCGTCGGTGTGGGCCATGGCGATGCAGGACGGCCGGCTCTGGCTGGGCGGTCTCGACGGCCTGTGGGCGGTGGCCCCGGCCGATGGCCTGCAACTGGGCGTGCTGGCGCATGAGGACGGCAGCCGCCTGGACGAGCAGCGCGTCACCGCGCTGCTGGAGGGCCGGGACGGCGTGCTGTGGGTGGGCACGCGCACGGGCGTGTTGCGGCTGGACACGGCCACGATGGCACTGAGCCGGCTGGCGCCCGACGCGCCCGGCCGGGTGGGCTTTCCCGTTGGCTATGTCTCCTCCATGCTGCTGGACCGCCTTGGCCGCCTGTGGGTGGCCAGCTTCGGCGCCGGCGTGCGCGTGATGGAGGCCGCGCAGGCGCCGCAAGCCCAACCGCAGGTCAGGCGCATCACCCTGGCCGAAGGACTGCCGCACAACGGCGTCGATGCGCTGGTGCTGGCGCCGAACGGCGACGTCTGGGCCAGCACCGACGGCGGCATCGCCCACATCGCACAGGACAGCCTGCGCGTGCGCAGCCTGCGCGCGGCCGAGGGGGTGGGTATCCCCACCTACTGGACCAACGCGGGCGCGTCCAGTGCCGACGGCATGCTGCTGTTTGGCGGCATCGGCGGCTTGACCATCGTGGACCCGCGCCAGCCCGTGGCCCGCGCCGAACCGGCGCCGCTGGTGATCACTGAAGTGCGGCTGGGCGGTGTGCGGGCCGTGGTGCCACCGGCCTCGCCCGGCGACGAAGCCCTGACTCTCGAACCACAGCGACGCAGCCTGCTGGTCGAGTTCTCGGTGCTCGACTACGGCGCGCCTGAACGCAACCGCTACGAATACCGGTTGCCGGGTGTCGACGCCGATTGGGTCGCCACCGAGCCGAACCGGCGCATCGCCACCTACACCAATCTGCCGCCCGGCGACCATGTGCTGGAGCTGCGCGGCGCCGGCGCGCAGGGCGGGTGGTCCGAGGTGTTGCGGCTGCCGCTGCATGTGCGGCCGCGCTGGCACGAGATGCTGTGGTTTCGCGTCGGCCTGGGCGTGGCGGTGGCCGCGCTGCTCGTCGCGATGATGCAGGCGCGCACGCTGATCCTGCGGCGGCGCCAGCGCACGCTGGAGTTGCTGGTGGCCGAGCGCACGGTGGCGCTGGAGCAGCGCACGAGCGAGCTCCAGAGAAGCCAGCAGCAGCTGGAGCAACTCGCCTACTACGACGGCCTGACCGGGCTGGCCAACCGGCGCCTGTTCAACGACGACCTTCGCCACCTGATGGCCCAGGCGCAGCGCAACGGGCTGGGGCTGTACCTGCTGCTGATCGACCTTGACCATTTCAAGCAGATCAACGACACCCAGGGACACGACGCCGGCGACGCGGTGCTGAGGACGGTCAGCGCCTGCCTGGGGCTCGCCGTGCGGGAAGCGGATCGCACGGCCAGGCTGGGCGGCGACGAGTTCGCCGTGCTGCTGCCCGACACCATCGAGCCGGCTGCAGCGGAAGCGGTATGCCGCCGAATTGCCCAGGCGCTGGCCCAGGTGCTGCCTCAGGGGCAGTCATCGCTGACGCTGCCCAGCGCGAGCATCGGTGCCGCCTGCTATCCGCGCGACGCGCAGGATGTGGACGGGTTGTACAAGGCGGCCGACCTGGCGCTCTACGACGCCAAGCGTGCGGGGCGATCCCGCTGGCATTTGTATGCGGGGCCGCGGGTCTAGGCGCTGGGTCCGTCAGTTCGGCTCGGGCAACTGGAGCCAGCGCTGCAGCCGCGTGCGCAGTGCGACGAAGTCCAGCGGCTTGGTCAGGTGCTCGTCCATGCCGGCCTCGAGGCTGGCGGCCACGTCGGCATCCAGCGCATGGGCCGTCAGTGCCAGGATGGGGAATGCGGGCAGCTTGCCCTCGCGCTGCTGGGTGCGGATGCGGCGGGCACATTCCAGGCCGTCCATGCCGGGCATCTGGATATCCATCAGCACGAGATCCGGGGCGGACTCGGCACAGGCCGACAGGGCTTCGAGGCCGTTCCTGGCCAGGCGGGCCTGAACGCCCATCAGCGCGAGGAATTCCAGCGCGACGACCTGGTTGATGTGGTTGTCCTCGACGAGCAGGACCTGGGCTTGTCGTTGGCTCGGGGCGGTACCGCCCTCGTCGGGCTCCGGCGCGTCAACACCCGCACCGTCGGTGGCGGCATTGAGCCAGAAGGGAACCAGCACCTGCGCCGGCTCGGGCAACCTCGACTTGTCCATCCCCATGTCCTTGTGTCAGCTTGTTCTTTTCTTATGCGGCCCTCGAGGAGCCGTGAGCCATTGTTGCCTCAGCTGGCGCCGCAGCGCAACCGGATGCCCCATGAATGCAGTGCGACTTGGGCCGCTCATGTCGCCTGAAACGACCGCTCGTCGGTCGCGGGTGCTGACAGTTTTCGTCCATGCGTCTCCCTACACTGCTCGCCTTTGTCGTTTTGGCCCCCATCAATGTCTGACGGTCTGATCCGCATCCGAGGCGCTCGGCAGCACAACCTCAAGAATCTTGACCTCGATCTGCGCACAGCGGAGCTGACCGTCGTCACCGGGCCCAGCGGCTCGGGCAAGTCCAGCCTGGTGTTCGACACCCTCTATGCCGAGGGCCAGCGTCGCTACGTGGAGACCTTTTCCGCTTACGCCCGTCAGTTCCTGGACCGCATGGACCGCCCGGCGGTGGACAAGGTGGATGGCGTGCCGCCCGCCATCGCCATCGACCAGACCAACCCGGTGCGCACCAGCCGCTCCACGGTGGGCACCATGACGGAGCTGAATGACCACCTGAAGCTGCTTTTTGCGCGCGCGGCGGAGCTGTTTGACCGCAAGACGGCGCTGCCGGTCAGGCATGACACGGCCCAGAGCATTTATGTGGAACTGCTGGCTCGTGGCGAAGCAGCCGGGGACCCCAGGATGGTGCTCAGTTTTCCGGTGGAATTGCCCGGCAACACGAGCGCGGAGCAGGTGCAGCAGTGGCTGTCCGCCAGCGGGTTCACGCGGGTGCAGGGCGAGCGCGAGGTTGAGGGCAAGAAGGTGCTGGATGTGGTGGCCGATCGCTTCCGCATCCAGGGGGCCGACAAGCAGCGCGCGATGGAAGCCATCGAGCTGTGCTTGAAGCGCGGCGCGGGTCGGGTGAATGTTCACGTCGGTGACGACGGCGCCACACTCTGGCGGTTCTCGACCGGCCTTCACTGTCCCGAAAGCGACATCCGCTACGCCGACCCGCAGCCGGCGCTGTTCTCCTTCAACTCCGCTTTCGGCGCTTGCGACAGCTGCCGCGGCTTCGGCCGCGTCATCGGCGTCGATCTTGGCCTCGTCATTCCCGACGACCGCAAGACCCTGCGCAACGGCGCCATCAAGCCCATGCAGACGCCGGCCTGGAAGGACTGCCAGGAGGATCTGCTGAAGTACGCCGGCGAGGCCGGCATCCCGCGCGACACGCCGTGGAAGGATCTTTCCGCCGCTCACCGCGAATGGGTCATCAACGGCACGCCGAACTGGAACGGCAACTGGAACAAGCAGTGGTACGGGGTCAAGCGCTTCTTCGACTACCTGGAGAGCAAGGCCTACAAGATGCACATCCGCGTGCTCTTGTCCAAGTACCGCAGCTATACCGAGTGCCCTTCCTGCCGCGGCGCGCGGCTGAAGACCGAGGCGCTGCTGTGGCGTGTCGGTGCCAAGGAGCTGGCCGACGTGGCGCTGCCCGCGGAGCAACGCTTCCTGTCGGTCGGCGTGGATTGGAGTCGCCAGCAACTGGAGACGCTGCCGGGCCTGTCCCTGCACGACCTGATGCAGTTGCCCATCCAGCGCCTGCGCAACTTTGTCGATGGCCTGCAGCTGCCCAGCACGATGCTGGACGAAGCGCTGAAGCTGCTGCTCGACGAGATCCGCCACCGCAGCCGCTACCTGTGCGACGTGGGCCTGGGCTATCTGACGCTGGACCGCCAGAGCCGCACCCTCTCCGGCGGCGAAGTGCAGCGCATCAACCTGACGACGGCGCTGGGCACCTCGCTGGTCAACACGCTGTTCGTGCTGGACGAGCCCAGCATCGGCCTGCACCCGCGCGACATGGGCCGCATCGTGCAGGCCATGCAGCGCCTGCGCGATGCGGGTAACACGCTGGTCGTCGTCGAGCATGATCCGGCGGTGATGCTGGCGGCCGATCGCCTCATCGACATGGGCCCCGGCCCCGGCGAGCGCGGCGGGCAGATCGTCTACGACGGCACGCCCGACGACATCCGCTCGGCCGATACGCTGACCGGCGCCTACCTCGGCGGGCGCAAGCATGTCGGCATGGGGCTCAAGCGGCTGGTGGACGAATCGACGCCCAAGCTCATCCTCGAAGGCGTGCGCGAGCACAACCTGCGCGACGTGACAGTCGAGTTCCCGCTGCAGCGCCTCGTCGTCGTCACCGGCGTGAGCGGTTCGGGCAAGAGCACGCTGATGCAGGACGTGCTCTACCCGGCCCTGGCCCGCCAGTTCGGCAAGGCCACCGAGACGCCTGGCGCGCACGAGCGGCTGCTGGGTGGCGACTTTCTCGCCGACGCGGTGTTCGTGGACCAGTCGCCCATCGGCAAGACGGCGCGCTCCAACCCGGCCAGCTATGTCGGCGCCTTCGACGAGATCCGCAAGCTGTTTGCCGTCGCGCCGCTGGCCGTCGAGCGCAGCTACACGGCCGGCATGTTCAGCTTCAACGCCGGCGACGGCCGCTGCCCGACCTGCGGCGGCTCGGGCTTCGAGCACGTGGAGATGCAGTTCCTCAGCGATGTCTACCTGCGCTGCCCGGACTGCGACGGCAAGCGCTTCCGCGCCGAGATGCTGGACGTGAAGCTGGCGCTGAAGGATAGAGACCTCAGCGTGTCCGACGTGCTGGAGCTGACCGTCGCCGAGGCGGTGAACCTGTTCAGCGAGCACCGCGCCGTGCTGGCCAAGCTGCAGCCCATCGTCGACGTGGGCCTGGAATACGTGCGCCTGGGCCAGCCCGTGCCGACGTTGTCGGGCGGCGAGGCGCAGCGCCTGAAGCTTGCGGGTTTCCTGGCGGAGGCGGCGGCGTCGCCGCGTTTCGGCGTCGCCAAGAAGGGCACGCTGTTCCTGTTCGACGAGCCCACGACGGGCCTGCATTTCGACGACATCGCCAAGCTCATGCGCGCGTTGCGCAAGCTGCTCTCTGCCGGCCACTCGCTGATCATCATCGAGCACAACCTCGACGTCATCCGCGCGGCCGACTGGCTCATCGACCTCGGCCCCGAAGGCGGCGAGACCGGCGGCGAGGTCGTCTGCGTCGGCACACCCGAGGAGATCACCAAGCATGCGAGCTCGCACACCGCCGCCGCGCTGCGCGACTACGCGCTGCACATGGACCGCCCGGCCATGGCCGTGGAAGAAGGCCGCGCGCTGCAGTCCATCATCCGCGGCCGCCGCCAGGCCGATGAGGCCATCAAGATCGTCAATGCCCGCGAGCACAACCTCAAGGGCCTGAGCGTCGACATCCCGCGCGGCAAGTTCAATGTCGTGACGGGTGTGTCCGGCTCCGGCAAGTCCACGCTGGCCTTCGACATCCTGTTCAACGAAGGCCAGCGCCGTTACCTCGAATCGCTGAACGCCTACGCCCGCAGCATCGTGCAGCCGGCCGGCCGGCCCGAGGTGGACGCGGTGTGGGGCATCCCGCCCACTGTCGCTATCGAACAGCGCCTGTCCCGCGGCGGCCGCAAGAGCACGGTCGCGACGACGACCGAGGTCTGGCACTTCCTGCGCCTGCTCTACGTGAAGCTGGGCGTGCAGCATTGCATCAACGACGGCGCGCCGGTGCGGCCGCAGAGCGTCGAGTCCATCGCCGCGCAGCTGATGCGCGACTATCGCGGCCAGCATGTGGGCCTGCTGGCGCCGCTGGTGGTGGCGCGCAAGGGCGTCTACACCGACCTCGCCAAATGGGCCAAGGGCCGCGGCCACACGCATCTGCGCGTCGACGGCGAGTTTCTGCCCACGTCGCCGTGGCCGCGCATCGACCGCTTCAAGGAGCACACGCTGGAGCTGCCGGTCGGCGACCTCGTCATCGAGCCCGCACGCGAGGCCGAGCTGCGCGAGTTGCTGGCCAAGGCGCTGGACGTCGGCAAAGGCGTGCTGCACCTGCTGGCGCCGCTGGACGGCCTCAGCGTGGAAGAAGGCTCGACCGGCGCTGGCGTCGGCACGGTCAAGGTCTTCTCCACCAAGCGTGCCTGCCCGGTCTGCGGCACCAGCTACCCCGAGCTGGACCCGCGCCTGTTTTCGTACAACTCCAAGCACGGCTGGTGCAAGGGCTGCGTCGGCACGGGCCTGGCGCTGACACGCGAGCAGCGCAAGGAACTCGACGACAGCGTCCAGTCCGACGACAACCGCGGCCGCGAGCAGAGCTTTCCGTCCGAGGAGGCCGAGGTCGAAGGCCTGACGGACGCGGTCTGCCCGGACTGCCATGGCACGCGGCTGAACCCGACCGCACGCTCGGTCGAGTTCGAGCACAAGGGCATCGGCGACGTCGCCGCCTGGAGCGTCGGCGAGGCGCACAGCTGGGTGAAGGGCCTGCACCTGCATGGCCGCGACGCCGACATCGCCCGCGACGTGGTCAGCGAAATCCTCGGCCGGCTGGAGTTCCTGCAGGAGGTGGGCCTGGGCTATCTGACGCTGGACCGCGCGGCGCCCACCTTGTCGGGCGGCGAGGCGCAGCGCATCCGCCTGGCGGCACAGCTGGGCAGCAACCTGCAGGGCGTCTGCTACGT
>NZ_JBFULE010000147.1:0-9481 GCF_056400485.1 Roseateles sp. P5_B10 | reverse complement strand
GCACCAAGGGCAAGCTAGTCGACGACGAAGGCCGCACGCTGGGCATCTACAGCGTCTCCAGCGACATCACCGAGCGCCACGACATGCAGCAGCGCATGCGCCAGTGGGCCACGGTCTTCGAGGACATCCGCGACGGCGTCATCATCACCGACTCACGGGGCCGCATCCAGTCGATCAACCACTCGTTCACGACCATCACCGGCTACAACGCGCAAGAGGCCATCGGCGCCAGCCTCAAGCTGCTGAAGTCCGGCCGGCACGACGCGGAGTTCTATCAGAGGATGTGGGCCGCGCTCGATGCCAGCGGGCACTGGCAGGGTGAGATCTGGAACCGCCGCAAGGGCGGCGAGGTCTATCCGGAATGGCTGACCATCAGCGCGGTGCGCGACGACGACGCGGCAGTGACCCACTACGTCGGCGTGTTCACCGACATCAGTCGCCTCAAGCACAGCGAGGCCCAGACCGACTGGCTGGTCCACAACGACCCGCTGACACGCCTGCCCAACCGCGTTCAACTGCAGAGGCGGCTCGAGGATGCGCTGGCCCGCTCACATCGGCGCGAGAGCCGCGCGGCGCTGCTGGTCATCGATCTCGATGGCTTCAAGACGGTCAACGACGGCCTGGGGCACCCGGCCGGCGACGAATTGCTGGTCTGTGTGGCCGCGCGCCTGCAGGCGCGCCTGCGCCATGAAGACTTCCTGGGCCGGCTCGGCGGCGATGAGTTCCTGGTCATCCTCGAAGCCAACATGGACAGCACCAGCGTTGCCGTGCTCGCGCGCGGCCTGCTGGCGACCATCGCCGCGCCGATGGCGCTGTCGTGTGGGCAGGATGCCTACCTGACGGCCAGCATCGGCATCAGCATGTTCCCCGACGAAGGCAACCCCACCGCGGTCGAGTTGCTGCGTGACGCGGATGTGGCGATGAATCGCGCCAAGGAATTGGGCCGCAACCAGTTCTGCTTCTATACGGATGACATGAATGCCGAGGCTCGGACCAAGCTGGACCTGGAAGCCGCGCTGAGCCGCGCCATCGAGCGCGATGAGCTGCGGCTGCACTACCAGCCCAAGGTGGATGCCAGCAGCGGCGAAGTCGTCGGCGCCGAGGCCCTGCTGCGCTGGCAGCGCAGCGGCATCGGACTGGTGCCACCGAGCCAGTTCATCCCGGCGGCTGAGCAGAGCAGCCTGATCCTGGCCATCGGCGCCTGGGTCATCGACGCCGCATGCCGCCAGATCCGCGCCTGGATGGACGCCGGCCAACCCATCGTGCGCGTGGCGGTCAACGTCGCGGCGCGGCAGTTCGCTGCCGGTGACCTGGACCAGGTGGTGGCCCGGGCGCTGCAGCGCCACCAGGTGGACGCGCAGTGGCTGGAGATCGAGATCACCGAGGGCATGCTGATCACCGAGCCAGGCGCTGCGATCGGCATGCTCAAGCGGATCAAGGCCCTCGGGGTCAAGCTGTCGCTGGACGACTTCGGTACCGGCTACTCCAGCCTGGCCTACCTGCAGCAGTTCCCGATCGACGCATTGAAGATCGACCAGTCGTTCACACGCCGCATCGGCGAGCAGCCCGACGGCGCGGCCCTGGTCGATGCCGTGATTGCACTGGCCCACCGGCTGCACCTGCGCGTGGTGGCCGAGGGCGTCGAAACCGCGCAGCAGCGCGACTACCTGTGCCAGCGCGGCTGCGACGAGATGCAGGGTTATCACTTCGGCCGTCCGGCACCGGCCGAATCGCTGCAGCACCTGTTGACCGCCGGCGCAATCGCGGTGAGCGTGCCTTGAAACACCACACCTCTTCGTGCCCCTGGCGCCCGCCTGTACTTCTACCCAGACAGCCGCAGCTGGCGGCCGGCGGAGCGGGAGCCGCTGCGCCGGGTCAGCCCGACGCCGTCGGGCTGCGGCGCGCCGCCCGGCTGCGCGAGACCTAGGCCGACAGCACGCGGGCCATCGCCTGCGCCAGCTGGCCGCGGCTGTAGGGCTTGGGCAGCAGTTCCCAGTCCGCCGGGGACTCGCGGTCGGCATCCAGCAGTTCGGCAGAGAAGCCCGACATCAACAGGATGGCCAGCTGCGGCAGCCGCTGCTGGGCGATGCGGGCGAGCTCGGTGCCGCGCATGCCGGCACCCAATGCAATGTCGGTGAGCAGCAGGTCGAAATCGGCTTCAGGCGTCAGCAGTTGAAGYGCCTGCTCGGCACTGGAACAGACGCTGAACACACAACCCAGGCTGGCCAGGAAGTGCTGCGCGACGGTGCGCACCTCGGCGTCGTCTTCGACCACCAGCACTTTCAGCCCCGCGGGCACCGTGTGCCCGACGTGGTCGCCGTCCTGGGCTCCCGTCTGGGCATCGTGCGGCACCGGCAGATACAGGCTGATCGTCGTACCAAGGCCGGCCGTGCTGTCCAGCGCAACGGCGCCCTGTGACTGCTTGACGAAGCCATAGACGGCACTCAGCCCCAGGCCCGTGCCGCGGCCGGCCTGTTTGGTCGTGAAGAAGGGCTCGAAGGCACGCTCCTTGACAGCCTCAGGCATGCCCGTGCCGGTGTCGGTGACGGCGATGCGGACGAACCGGCCTTCGCCGAGCTCGTCCTGCAGGCCCGCCGGCAGCATGCCCGCGGCCGCCGCGGAAAACCGCAGATCGCCGCCGTCGAGCATCGCGTCGCGGGCATTGATCGCGATGTTGAGCAGGGCAGCTTCCAACTGGCCCGCGTCGGCCAGCGCCAGGGGGCAGTCCGGCGCGACATCGACGCTGATGCGGATGCGCTGGTCCAATGTGCGGCGCAGCATGTCCGACAGCGGGTGCAGCAGGCCATGCACGTCGACCGCGCTGGGCTGCAGCACCTGGCGGCGCGAGAAGGCCAGCAGCTTGCCGGTCAGCTCCGCGCCGCGCTTGGATGCGCGCATCGCGGCGCTCACCAGTTGCAGGGCGCCACCGTCCTGCGCCAGTGCCGGCAGCTCCTCCAGCACCTGCAGATTGCCTTGGATGACGGTCAGCAGGTTGTTGAAGTCGTGGGCAATGCCGCCCGTCAGCTGGCCAACACTTTCGAGGCGCTGGGCATGGCTCAGCGCCTCCTCGGTCTGCGCCCGCTGCAGGCAGGTGACCAGCAGATTGGCCAGTGACTCAAGGAAGCGCTGTTCATCGTCGCCGAACCGCTTCGACTGGCGGGAACGAACCTTCAAGGCGCCAATGACGCGGCCGCGGTCCAGCAGCGGCACCGCCAATGCGCTGACCAACCCTGCCGCGAGATAGTCGGGGGGCACCGCATAGCGTTGTTCTGCGCGGAAATCCTCGATCACGACCGATTGCCCCTGGCTCAGCACGACGCCCAGCGGCGTGTCGCCGCGATTGGGCACGATGCAACCCAGCGACTCGCCGGCGATCAGGCCCACGCCCCCGGCGACGCGCAGTTCAAGCCGGTTGCTTTCCAGCAGGAACACCAGCGCCATCTCGACTTCCAGCGCCTCGGCGGCGATGGCCGGTACCTGCTGCAACAGCTGCTGCGGATCGCGTGCGTCGACGGCCAGGCGGCCCAGCTGCGCCAGATGCTCGCTATAGCGCGCCCGCTGCAACGCCTGTTTGACGCGCGGATAGCCGCCGATGCCGCGGATCGCGGCAACCACGAAGGGCAGGCCGTGGTCTTGCAAAGGGCTCAGCGCGATTTCCACCATCACCTCGCTGCCGTCGCGCCGCCGGGCTACCAGCTCCATCTGCGTGCCCATCGGCCGAGCGCGCGGCGCGTGACCGTAGGCCTGCCGGTATGACGCGTGGCGAGGGCGAATGCTGTCGGGCACCAGTTCGTCCACGCTCGTGCCGACGAGCTCCTCCATCGAGTACCCCAGCAGCGCCGCCGCCGCGGGGTTGGCTCGGGCGATCAGGCCTGCGGCGTCCACCAGCAGCAGGGCGTCCGGATAGGCGGAAAACAGCGAGCGGTAGACGGTCAGGTCATCGACGGGCTGCGGCGTCGGCTGGTTGGCGGGAGGCGTTCCAACCATCAGGTTTTCGCCCGTGCGGAGCCGATGGGCGGAACGAAGATGTAGCCGGCGCCGCGGACCGACTTGATGATCTGTGGATTCTCCGCATCGACTTCCAGCTTCTTGCGCAGGCGTCCGATCTGCACGTCGATCGTGCGGTCAAAAGGCGCAGCTTCGCGACCCCGCGTCTGTTCAAGCAGAAAGTCGCGGGACAGCACGCGACCCGCATGCTGGGCCAGGGCCGCGAGGAGGGAGAACTCGCCGCTGGTGAGCCGCACCTCTGCGCCGTTCGGATCGTCAAGGCGCCGGGCGCCCAGGTCGAGCTGCCAGCCGAGAAATGTCAGGTGCTCGCCACCCGAGGCACTGGCCACCTGCCGGGGCGCCTGCCCGCTGGCCGGCTGGCCGGAGGCCAACGGGTGCGGCTCCATGCGCCGCAACACGGCCTTGATGCGCGCGACCAGCTCGCGCAGGTCGAAAGGCTTGGTGACGTAGTCATCGGCGCCGACTTCCAGGCCCACGACCTTGTCGACCGAGTCCCCGCGGCCGGTGATGATGACCAGGCCGCAGCGCCAGTGCTCGCGCAGCTGCCGTGCGATGGCGAAGCCGTCCTCTCCGGGCAGGCCCAAGTCCAGCAGGACCAGCTCCGGCGGATCGCTGGCCATCAGCTCCATCAGCGCACGGCCCGAATGCAATTGCGTCGTGCGAAAGCCGTGCCCAGGCAGATAGCGGCCTAGCAGCTCGGTGATCGCTGTTTCGTCATCGACAACGGCAATGTGCTGAAGCGTCACAGCGTCGGCGCACCTGAAGCGTTATGGGGATGGCAAGGATTCTGGCACCGATCGGTGCCACGAAATCATTGTGCAAGGCCGCTGGCGCCCCGCGACCCCTCGCCCGGCTAGCGCCCGCTCAGCACGCGCGCAGGCAGCATGACGATGGCACGCAGCAGCCCGAAGGCGCCGTCGACGGCGATGCCCAGCAACCTGAAGGGCAGCGTGATCAGCCAGACCAGCGGCCACAGCAGCAGCGCCAGGATGGCCAGCGGCCAGCAGATCACGAACAAGATGCACCAGAGCAGGAAGCTGAACATCGCGGACTCCTTCTTACTTGACCGGCTGACTGATGCCGGGCTTCAGGTATTTATCCAAGAACTCGACCATGCGGCGGTTGGCCTCCAGCGTGTTCTTCTTCTTGGAGAAGCCGTGGCCCTCGTCGTCGAACACGAGATAGTCCACCGGCACATTGTTCTTCTTGACCGCCGCGACGATGTCGTCGCTCTCGGGCTTGATGACGCGCGGGTCGTTGGCGCCCTGGATGACCATCAGCGGCTTCTTGATCTCGCTGGCATGGAACAGCGGTGACGTGGCCATCAGGCGCTCACGGTCYTTCACCGGGTCGCCCACCTCCTGATAGAGCGCCAGGCGGAAGCTCTCCCAATAGGGCGGAATGCTTTCCAGCGTGCGGATCCAGTTGGCGACACCGAAGATGTCGATGCCGACCTTGAAGGCCTCGGGGCGGAAGGCCATGGCCGACAGCACCATGTAGCCGCCATAGCTGCCGCCGACGATGCCGATGCGCTCGGGGTCGATGACGCCGGTGCCGGCCAGGAAGGTCTTGGCCTCGATGCAGTCCCACAGCGGCTCGCGGCCATGCTTGCCGTCGTCAGCCGTGAAGAAGCTCTTGCCATAGCCCGAGCTGCCGCGGTTGTTGATGCCCAGCACCGCATAGCCGTTGTTGACAAAGTACTGCATCAGCGCCGAGTAGCCGCGCTTGGTCTGGCCGCCGGGGCCGCCATGCACCCAGACGATGGCCGGCACCTTGTGGGTTGGCGAGGCTTCCTTGGGCAGCATGTAGACCGATGGGACGACCATGCCGTCGAAGCTCTTGAAGCGGGCGATGGAGGCGTCCACCAGCTCGGCCGGGTCGATGTCCTTGGACAGGCTCTGCGTCAGCTGCTTCGGCGCGGCGTTGGAGCCGACCTCGGCGACGAACAGGTTGTTGGGCGAGCGGTCGCCGTTCACGTAGAAGGCCATGCGCTTGCCGCTGCGGGAGAAGGTCACGCCGCGCACGTCGCCGCCGGGTAGTTGGGGCAGCGCCATCGGCTTTCCGTCGCGGTACAGGCGCAGCGCGATGCTGGCGTCGGCATTGATGCCGGTGATGCGGTAGCGGCCGTCCTTGGAGAAGGCCGTGTAGTCCACGTCCCAATCAGCCTTCTCGATCTCGCGGGTCGCGCCGCTGGCCAGGTCGTAGCCGATGACGCGTGTGAACTCGCCGCCATCGTTGCTGGTCATCAGCAGCTCGCGGCTGTCGGGCGTGAAGTCCTGCGGCGTGTAGTTGGCCACGCCCTGGTGCTTGGTGATGTGCTTGACCTCGCCACTCTTCAGGTCGACCAGGTGCACGTCGGAGTCGGCCGTCGTGTTGATCTTGCCCACCGCCAGCCAGCGGCCGTCGCGGCTGATGTCGCTCAACTCCCAGCCGGCCTCGTTCTTGAAGACCAGCGTGCGGGCGTAGGTCTTGGCATCCAAACGGTAGAGGTCGAAGAAGCGCGGATCGCGCTCGTTGGTCGTCACGTAGAAGGCCGTGTCGTCGCCGCTCCAGCCGGCGAACGAAGCCTTGAGCTTGTCGCCCGGCGTCAGGTCCTTCTCGCTGCCGTCGAGCTCACGCACATAGAGATGGTTGAGCTCGTTGCCGGCCTGGTCGCGGGTGTAGAGGAAGCGGTCATCGCCCGGGAAGAAGCCCACGGCGTAGTGGCTGTCGGTCTTGGAGTTCGTCAGCTGGACCGGCTTGCCGCCGCCCACCGGCATCGCATAGACGTTGAAGATGCCCGTCTCGTTGCTGTGGAAGAGGATGCGGCTCTCGTCGGCCGAGAAGCTGGCGCCACCGATGTTCACGGTGGCCATGAACTGCTCGATGGTGTAGCGCTTGGCGGGCTTGGGCGCCTTGGCGACAGCGGCCGGCTTGTCGGCGGCAACAGCGGCCTGGGACGCGCCAGCCAGCAAGGCCAGGGAAGCGACGAGGGACAGCAGGGGTCGGCTCATGGAGTCTCCGTTGAAATGAGTGGGCAGACTCTAGCCAGCCGCCCCGCCGTCCCCCATCAGGGTTGTGACGAAGCGGCGGAATCGGGGGACAGGCGGTTCAAGGCGACGCTGGGCCGTTCCCGAGTCGCCTTGACCCCCTCGGGGGGCGGGCGGGCTTCAGGCCAGCCCTGGGGGCGCCATCAAATGCGTTGATGGCCCGCGACATAGCAGGCCGCGAGGTTGCGCTCGTCGGCCAGCGTCATCCACGCAAAGACACGCTCGTGCAGCTCGCGCGCCACCGCGTCGCGCGCCTCGGCGACCGGGCCTTGCGCCCAGTCCCACACGCAGATGTCGGCCGTCTGCCCCACCGACAGGCCGCCGATCTCGCCACCCAGCTGCAGCGCTTCGGCCGCGCCCCGCGTGGCGGCATGCAGGGCCATCCATGCGGTCATGCGCTCGCCGCGCAGGGCCTGCACCTTGTAGGCATCGAGCATGTTGCGTGGCAGGCTGAGCGTCGTACCACCACCGACGTCAGAAGCCAGGCTGATGTTGAAGGCCGCACCCGGCCAGTCGAACAGGCCGCTGCCCAGGAACAGATTGCTCGACGGGCAATGCGCCACCTGGGCGCCACGGTCAGCGATGACGACGCGGTCGTGCGGGTCCAGATAAATGCCATGGGCCAGCACCGAGCGCTCGTGCACGAGGCCGACGCGCTCATACACATCCAGGTAGCTGCGCGCATCCGGGAACAGCTCCGCCACCCAGGCGACCTCGGCGCGGTTCTCGGCGACGTGGGTCTGCATATAGAGGCTGGCATCGGCGCGGCACAGCGCGCCGGCCATCGCCAGCTGCTCGGGCGTGCTGGTCGGCGCAAAGCGCACCGTCACTGCGTACGCCAAACGGTCGCGGCCATGGAAGCGGGCGATGAGGTCGACGCAATCCTTCTCGGCCTGAACGACGTCGTCCCGCAGCCCGTCCGGCGCATGGCGGTCCATCAACACCTTGCCGGTGATCAGCCGCATGCCGCGTACCGCGGCGCTGTCGAACAGGGCCTCGGCCGATACCTTGTGCACGGTCGGGAAGACGACGGCCGAGGTCGTGCCGCTGGCCAGCAGCGCATCCAGGAAGACCTCGGCCCCTGCCCGGCTGCGCGCCGGGTCGACAAAGGCGCATTCGCTCGGGAAGGTGTAGCGCTTGAGCCAATCCAGCAGCTCGGTGCCGTAGGAGCCGATGACCTCCAGCTGCGGGCAGTGGACGTGGGTGTCGATGAACCCCGGCAGCACCAGCTTTCCGGCATGGTCCTTGCGCGCCCAACCGGCATCCGGCTCGGCGGCCTGCCTCCCGACGATGCGGCCGTCCTCGATCAGCAGCCAGTGGTCGCGGTCAAAGCGCACCGCCGGTGGCTCGGTGTCGCCCCAGCGTGGTGCAGCCGTGAAATCCAGCAGATCGCCCCGCAGGGCCCATCGGCGTGGACTGTCGACGAATTTTTCCTGGTTAGTAAAACTCATATGGCAATTCTGAGGCAACGCTCGACAATCGAGGCCAGCATGAATACCCGACCCATCCGTTTTTTCCACCGCGGCGAGGTCGTCGAGGTCCAGAACCTGCCTCCGACGACCACCGTGCTGCAATACCTGCGCGAGCATGCCGGCTGTACCGGCACCAAGGAAGGCTGTGCCGAGGGCGACTGCGGCGCCTGCACCGTCATCCAGGGCGAGCTGGGTGCYGACGGCCAGCTGGAACTGCGCAACGTCAACGCCTGCACCCAGTTCCTGCCGACGCTCGACGGCCGCGCGCTGCTGACGGTGGAAGACCTGGGCGGCCCGCAGCGGCTCAACCCCGCCCAGCAGGCCATGGTGGACTGCCATGGTTCCCAGTGCGGCTTCTGCACCCCCGGCTTCGTCATGAGCCTGACGGCTTGTTATGAAACCCACCAAGCCGCCGGCACCAAGCCCACCCGCCAGCAACTGGCCGATGCGCTGGCCGGCAACCTCTGCCGCTGCACGGGCTACCGGCCCATCCTGGATGCCGGCGAACAGATGTTCGACGCGCCCGCCCGCTGCCTGGACCGTGCGCCCATCGCTCAGGCTCTGCAGACCCTGGCCGCCGACGAGCCGCTGGACTATGGCCACGCCGGCGCCCGCTTCCATGCACCGCAAAGCATCCACGACCTGGCCCTGCTGCGCGAGACCTATCCGCAGGCGACGCTGCTGGCCGGGTCGACCGACGTGGGCCTGTGGGTGAACAAGCAGTTCCGCGACCTGGGGGACGTCATCTACACCGGCCGTGTCGCGGCGCTGCGCGAGATCCGCAACGACGGTACCGGCCTGTGGATCGGTGCCGCCGCTTCGCTGGAAGACAGCTGGRCCGTGCTGACCGCCACCGTGCCCCGCCTGCGCGAACTTTGGCTGCGCTTCGCGTCGCCGCCGGTGCGCCATGCCGGCACGCTGGGCGGCAACATCGCCAACGGTTCGCCCATCGGCGACGGTGCCCCGGCATTG
>NZ_JBFULE010000146.1:0-9534 GCF_056400485.1 Roseateles sp. P5_B10 | reverse complement strand
GATCTATCACCCGACGACCCCGAACCTCTTGTACGCCCGGACGGACGTCGGCGGCGCCTACCGCTGGAACCAGGCCACCTCGCAATGGGTGCCGATCACCGACGGCCCGGGTTTCGGGGGGGGGATAGAAGGAGCCTTCCACACCGTCGAAAGCATCGCCCTCGATCCAACCAACGACCAGCGGGTCTACATGGTCGCGGGCGATAGCAAGAAGAACGCTCGCTTGTACATTTCCAGCAACCGCGGCGACAGCTGGACATGGGTCACGCTGCCGTTTCTTGCCGGYGCCGATACCGGTCGGGCGATTGGCGAGCGCCTGAGGCTCGATCCGACCAATCCGTCGACGATGTTCTACGGTTCGACCAAGGCCGGCCTGTGGAAGAGCACGAACTCCGGCCAAACCTGGGCGCAGGTCACGGGCCTGTCTTCCTACACGACGACCAACGCCATGGTCGGCGTCGAGCAGATCATCTTCGACAACGGGAACGTGGGCGGCGGCCAGCCGACCTGGAACATGTGGGCCGCGATCGCTCCTGACTACGCCACCGCAGCGGGCCTGACCTCGACCTTCTACAGGTCCAGCAACAACGGCTATTCATGGACGCCGGTCGCGGTGCCGGCCGCCGTCGCCGGGTACTACATCCCGCACTTCGCGCGCGCCGCCGACGGCAATTACTACGTGGTGTTCAACAAGAACGCAGGCCCGGGCGGCGACGGTCCCGGCTACCTCTACAAGTACACCGGTATCAATGGCGGCGCCTGGACCTTGCTGAGCAGCACTACCACGGGCGGCTACGGCGGCGTGTCCGTCTACGGCAGCGGCCCGACCACCCGCATCGCGCTGGCCGTGAGCGCTACCTGGGGCGATTTCACCGGCCAGAAGATCACCCAGTTGTCCGACAACGCAGGCAGCACCTGGCGCGAAATCGAGTCCATGATGCCCCACGAGCAGAACAGCGCCGGGTACTGGGGCTGGAATGACGACATCGAGATCGATCCGAACAACCGCGACCACATCTTGCACCTTGACGGTCCCGGCATCTGGGAGACGATGAACGCCTCGTCGGCGACACCGAGCTGGACCACCAAGCTGAACAATCTCGAAGAGACTGCCACGCTGGCGCTCATCACCCCTCCACCCGGCGCGACCTACAAGTTCATCAGCAGCGCGGGCGACATCGGCCCCTGGGTCCAGACAGACCTCGCGACGACGCCGACCAAAGGCCCCAACACCGGCTGGAGCAATGGCAATTCCGCCGACATGAGCTGGTCGGATCCGCAATACATTGCCCTCACCGGCGTCACGCACGGGGATCACAAAGGATTCGGGTACTGGTCGGGCGACGGCGGCACCACGTGGACACGCTTTGCCACCTTGCCTCCCGGCGCCGCGACCAATACGCACGAATCGTCGAACATTGCTGTCACCTCACGCAACAACGCGATCTGGGCGCCGCCCGATACCGTGCCGTCCTACACCACCAACAATGGCGCCAGCTGGACGGCGACCAATCTCCCCGCGCTGCCGGAGACGTCCGGCTTCCCTCGCTCATACCGGCTCGCGGTGGATCGCAGGAATCCGAACAAGGTCTATGCCTACGATTCGGGCGGCTCCGTGTTTGCTGGTCCGGGCAAGTTCTACGTCTCGACGGATGGCGGCCACAACTTCACGCTGAGCCAGGGTTCGGTGTCGGCAAATATGAAGGGCAATCCGTATTTCCTGACCGGGATGGCGGTCAACCCGAACGTCGAGGGCGACATCTGGGTGGCTGACGGCAATACCGTGTACCACTCGGTCGACTCGGGCGCCACCTGGACCAAGTTCAACAACTTCGCGTCTGTTTTCGGCAGCGACTTTTGGCCCGACGTGAACGGTGCCAGTGCCTTGACTCTGGGCAAGGCAGCCCCTGGCGCGCCGTATTCCGCCGCGGTCTACGTGGTGGGCGTGATCAACGGCCAGTGGGGTGTGTGGGCTTCCAACAATGCAGGCAGCACTTGGACCCGCTTTAACGACGATGCCCATCAGTTCGGCGGCATAACCAGGTTGGCGGGTGACTGGAACACCTACGGCCGGATCTACGCCGCCGGCGGGGGCCGCGGCGTGCTCTACAGCAATTGAACCGAGAGCTCGGCAGGCTGGCGTCCAAATCATGGCACCGGGCCTGCCGCCACCTCCTTCACCTTGTTCGACGGTTATGCCCAAGCCCTGGCGCCGACCGTCCATAACGCTCGCATCCGGCGGAGACAACCGGCCGAGCACTTTCAACCTTGAAAGGTAGAACCATGAGAGCCTTGTTATCCACATTGCTGCTGGCCCTGGGGGTCAGCGGGGCCCCATTGGCCCAGGCACAAAGCTGTGGCAGCGGCGGCGGTACCACCGTCTGCCTGACGGCCACTGGCACGACCGACAACGTACAGCTGGGCTGGACCGTCAGCGGCAACGTCTCKCGCCTGGAGGTCTACCGCGAYACSGACRSCGAYCCCAACGGCCGCASCCGCATCGCCGCGCCGGGCAGTAGCGCCAGGAGCTACACCGACTCCACGGCCGCAAACGGCACGCCCTATTGGTACTGGGTCAAGTTCACGACCAACGGCGGCAGCTACAACTCCGGCGTGGCCACTGCCACGCGCAACAGCAGCTGCACGCCGACGGCCATCACGCCTTACATCAGCGCCAACGGGTCCTGGACGCAGACGGCCTCAGCCTCGATCACTGCAGGCAACTCGGCCATCCTCGGCCCGCAGCCGGTGACCGGCGGTTCGTGGGGCTGGAGCGGCTGCGGCACGTCAGGCTCGGCACGCGAGCAGACCATCACGCCTGCTGCCAGCTGCACGGCCACCGCCACCTACACCAACAGCTGCGGCGCCAAGAGCACGCAGGCCTTTGTGATCACCGTGCCCGGCTCCATGCGCGACCTGACGAGCGTGCAGCTGTCGCAGCAGATGTCGCCCGCCTGGAACATCGGCAACTCGCTGGACGCCTCACCCAACGAGACCAACTGGGGCAATCCGCTGATCAACCAGCAATTGCTCAACGCAGTGAAGGCGGCCGGCTTCAAGACCGTGCGCATCCCCGTCAGCTGGAACCAGTACGCCGACGCCAACGGCAACATCAGCCCAACCTTCATGGCGCGTGTCACCGAGGTCGTCGGTTACGCACGCAACGTCGGCCTCTACGTCGTGCTCAATACGCACCATGAAGGCAGCTGGCTGATCCCGACCTACGCCTACCAGGCGAGCGCCAACGCGCGCCTGGCCAAGCTGTGGACGCAGATCGCCAACAACTTCAAGAACTATGACGACTACCTGCTGTTCGCCGGCACCAACGAGGTGATGGTGTCCGGCGACTACGGCCCACCGACGGCCGAGTACCAGGCCGTCCAGAACGGGTTCAACCAGGTCTTCGTCGACACGGTGCGGGCCACGGGCGGCAACAACGCCAAGCGCCATCTCGTCGTGCAGGGTTTCAACACCAACATCGACTCGACCTACAACGGCTTCATCAAACCCAACGACTCCGCGACCAACCGGATGTTCCTGGAAGTGCACTACTACGATCCGTACCACTTCGCCCTCGACGGCAGCAGCAACATCTGGCAGTGGGGCGCGACCGCGACCAATCCGGCCGTGACCGAGACCTGGGCCAACGAGGCCTACGTCGACGCCCAGTTCCAGAAAATGAAGTCCCGCTTCGTCGACGCCGGCTTGCCCGTGCTGATGGGTGAATATGGCGCGATCCTGAAGTCCGAGTACGACCCGGCCGGCACCTACCGCACCGCCTGGACCAAGTACGTGACCAAGTCCGCCTTCCAGCACGGCATCGTGCCGGTGTGGTGGGACAACGGCTATGACGCCAACCACCAGTTCGGGCTGTTCAACCGCTACACCGGCGCGCAGTACTTCCCGGACCTGATCAAGGCCATCGTCGACAACGCGAAGTGAGGTAGCGGCATCAGGACGGTGGCACCGAGCACCGTCTGCCGTGCCTCCCCTCGCTCCATCAACGCAGCCTGCCCCGCCGCAAGCAGGGCGGGCTGTGCCACGCAGCACCAAGCAGTAACACCAAGATGAAACCGCCTCGCCTCGCCCCTTCGGCCTTCGCCTCGTTGGTGCTGGCCTTCTGCATCGTCGCCTGTGGCGGTGGCGGTGGCGGCGGCAGTGGTGGTGGTGGCGGAACGACCAGCCCACCCCCGTCCACGGACAGCAGCGGCATGCGCGACCTGACGAGCGTCCAGCTGTCGCAGCAGATGTCGCCCGCATGGAACCTTGGTAACTCGCTGGACGCCGGCGGCAGCGAGACCAACTGGGGCAACCCGCTGATCAACCAGCAACTGCTCAACGCGGTGAAGGCGGCCGGCTTCAAGACCGTGCGCATCCCTGCGAGCTGGAACCAGTACGCCGACGCCAACGGCAACATCAGCCCGACGTTCATGGCGCGTGTCACCGAGGTGGTCGGCTACGCCCGCAACGCCGGCCTCTACGTCGTGCTGAACACCCACCACGAAGGCAGCTGGCTGATCCCAACCTACGCCTACCAGGCCAGTGCCAATGCGCGCCTGGCCAAGCTGTGGACGCAGATCGCCAACAACTTCAAGAACCACGACGACTACCTGCTGTTCGCCGGCACCAACGAGGTGATGGTGGCTGGCGACTACGGCCCACCGACGGCCGAGTACCAGAACGTCCAGAACGGGTTCAACCAGGTCTTTGTCGACGCGGTGCGGGCCACGGGCGGCAACAACGCCAAGCGCCATCTCGTCGTGCAGGGCTTCAACACCAACATCGACTCGACCTACAACGGCTTCATCAAGCCGGCGGACTTGGCGACGAACCGGATGTTCCTGGAGGTGCATTTCTACGACCCGTTCAACTTCGCGCTCAACGACAAGAGCACGATCTGGCAGTGGGGTGCGATCGCGACCAACCCGGCCGTGACCGAGACCTGGGCCAACGAGGCGTACGTCGACGCACAGTTCCAGAAGATGAAGTCCCGCTTCGTCGACGCCGGCATGCCGGTGCTGATGGGCGAGTACGGCGCCATCCTGAAGTCCGAGTACGACCCGGCCGGCACTTACCGCACCTACTGGACCAAGTACGTGACCAAGTCGGCCTTCCAGCACGGCGTCGTGCCGGTGTGGTGGGACAACGGCTACGACGCCAACCACCAGTTCGGCCTGTTCAACCGCTCGACCGGCGCACAGTACTTCCCTGAACTGATCAAGGCCATCGTCGACAGCGCCAAGTGATCCGACGGCGCCCCGGCGCTGACACCGATGGCCGGGTCGTGCCTTGCGCGCACCGGCCTGCTTTCCCGCCGCAAGGCAACGCGCGCCGCGCTGACCGAATGAAGTTGATACCCACCATGACCCTCTGGCGCCTGCTGTTTGCCACCACGCTGACGCTGCTGGCCCCATTGACCCAGGCCCAGCCTTATCGCTGGGACAGCCTGGCCATCGGCGGTGGCGGCTATGTCGCGGCCATCGTGCCTAGCCAGACCGAGCGCGGCCTCATCTACGCCCGCACCGACGTCGGCGGCGCCTACCGCTGGGACGCCGCCAAGGCACACTGGACCTCGCTACTCGACGGCGTGTCCGAGGCCGACGTTGGCCTGCTCAGCGTGGACGCCCTGGCGCTCGACCCCAAGGACAGCGCGGTCCTCTACCTGCTGGCCGGGGTGCCCTACTTCAGCGGCGGCAAGACTGCGGTGCTGCGCTCCACCGACCGCGGCGCCACCTTCAGCCGCATCACCGACGTGAGCCACCTCTTCCGCGCCAACGGCAACGGCCTGGGCCGCAGCAACGGCGAAAAGATGCAGGTCGACCCGGGTGACGGCAAGGTGCTCTACGTCGGCTCGCGCGCCAACGGCCTGTTCAAGAGCCTTGACGCCGGCGCCAGCTTCAAGCGGGTCGACGCCTTGCCCGTGACCACCACGCCCAATGAGACCGGCATCAGCTTCGTGCTGCTGGACCCGACCAGCGTGGCGGGCGGCGTGGCGCAGCGGATCTTTGTGGGCGTGTCGCGCTTCGGCTCGGTCGGCCCCAACCTCTATCGCAGCGACGACGCCGGCGCCAGCTTCAAGCCGGTGGCCGAGGCGCCGTCGGCCTACATCCCACAGCGCGCGACGCTCGCCGGGGACGGCCATCTCTACATCACMTATGGCGACGGCTCAGGCCCGCATGGCGACTGGAAGAAGCTCGACCCGCCGGAGCCGCTGACGGCCGGCCAGGTCTGGAAATACAAGGTCGCCAGCGGCGGCTGGACCAACGTCACACCCAAGGGCATCAACCGGGCGTTCTCGGGCGTGTCGGTCGACCCGCGCAATGCGAAGCGGCTGGTCATCTCGACCATCAACACCTGGATGCCGCAAGGTGGCAAGAACGCTGGCGACCGCTTCTACGTCACCAACGACGGTGGCAGCAACTGGACCGACGTGGTGGAACGAGGCTTCGCCATGGACACCAGCGGCGTCAGCTGGATCTCGGCCTATGCCATCCACTGGACGGGCTCCATCGAATTCGACCCCTTCGACACCCGCGCCGTCTGGGTCACCTCCGGCAACGGTGTGTTCCGCACGGCCGACATCGACGCCACGCCGGCCACGTGGACCTTCACCGTCAAGGGCCTGGAGGAAACCGTGCCCAACGTGGCCGTCAGCGTGCCGGGCGGCCCGCTGCTATCGGTGATCGCCGACTACGACGGCTTCCGCCACCAGAAGCTGGACGCCTTTGCGCCCATCCACGAACCCCGCCTGGGCTCGACCACCGGCCTCGCCGTCGCGGGCAGCAACACGGCGGTCGTCGTGCGCGTGGGCGGCAAGAAGATGTACCGCTCCGCCGACACCGCTGCCACCTGGACCGAAGTGGCCGGCATGCAGGGCGACTACGGCACGCTGGCGCTGTCGGCCGATGGCGCTGCGCTGCTGCACAGCTTCCGCCAGGCAGACGGCAGCAACCGCACTGTCCGCGCCGCCAACTTCACCGAGGCCAAGCCCGTCTGGACCGCCGTGCGCGGCCTGGAAGGCGCGCCGATGCGGCCGGTGGGCGACCCGGTGAACCCCGCCAAGTTCTACGCCTACGACCGCGGCACCGTGCGCGTCAGCACTGACGGCGGCGCCAGCTTCGCCGCCACGGCCCAACTGGCCGCAAACGGCTCAACGCTGGTGCGCGTGGCGCCGGGGCGCGAAGGTGATGTCTGGGTGGCGCTCAAGGCCGGCGGGCTGGCGCGCTCCACCGACTCCGGCCGAACGTTCACGACCTTCTCCAACATCGCCCACTGCGGCGCCGTGGGCTTCGGCAAGGCCATGGCCAACGCGCCCTTCCCTACCGTCTTCATCTGGGGCTCGCCCCGGGGCAAGCCGCTGGGGGTGTACCGCTCCATCGATGCCGGCGCCAACTGGCAGCGCATCAACGACGACGCGCATCAGTTCGGCGGCCCCGGCAACGGCGAGTTCGTCATGGGTGACATGAACGTCGAAGGCCTGGTCTACATGAGCACTGTGGGCCGCGGCATCGTCTACGGCATGCCGGCCGACGCTCCCCTCTCACTCAAACCCTGAGCACCATGAATCAAAAATTTTCCCGCCGCGCATTGCTGCAATCCTCCGCCGCCGTCATGGGCGCCGCCGGCCTGCCTGCCGCCCACGCAGCGCCCTCTCCCTTCAAGCCCACATGGGATTCCCTCGTCGGCGGCTACCGCACGCCCGACTGGTTCCGCGATGCCAAGTTCGGCATCTGGGCGCACTGGACCGCGCAGTGCGTGCCCGAGGCGGGCGACTGGTATGCCCGCCACATGTACATCCAGGGCAGCGGGCAGTACGAACACCATGTCAAGACCTACGGTCACCCGACCAAGGTCGGCTTCATGGAGATGMASAACCGCTGGAAGGSGGAGAACTGGRAYCCCGAAGCGCTGATGGACCTGTACGYSAAGGCSGGYGCSAARTACTTCGTCTCGCTCGCCAAYCACCACGACAACTTCGACGCCTACGACTCCAARTWCCACCCCTGGAACTCGGTGCGCGTCGGTCCCAAGAAGGACATCGTYGGCACCTGGGCCARGMTSGCCCGCGCCAAGGGGCTGCGSTTCGGCGTCAGCAACCACTCGKCGCRTGCCTGGCACTGGTTGSMGCCKGCCTATGGCTACGACSCSGAAGGCCCGCTGGCCGGCCAGCGCTACGACGCCTTCAMCCTGACCMAGGCCGACGGCAAGGGCAMGTGGTGGGAGGGACTGGACCCGCAGGACCTCTACACGGGCCSCAACAKGGTGATGCCCGACGGCATCAAGACCACGCAGGCCGCCCACGACTGGCATGAGAAGCACGACCGCGTCTGGGACGAGAACCCGCCGGCACAGAACCCCGCGTTCACGCGCCAATGGTTCCTGCGCTGCCGCGACCTGATCGACAGCTACCGGCCCGACCTCGTCTACTTCGACAACTCCCGCCTGCCGCTCGGCCAGGCTGGGCTGGACATCGCGGCGCACTTCTACAACGCCAGCATGGCCTGGCACGGTGGCAAGCTGGAGGCCGTCCTCAACGCCAAGGAGCTCCCACCCGAATGGCGTGCGGGCATCGTCGAGGACGTCGAGCGCGGCCAGCGTGCCGGCATCGAGCCGCTGCCCTGGCAGACCGACACCTGCATCGGCGACTGGCATTACAACCGCGGCGTCTTCGAAGGCCATCACTACAAGTCGGCGGCCAGCGTCATCCACCGCCTGGTGGACATCGTCTCCAAGAACGGCAACCTGCTGCTGTCCATCCCGCTGCGCGGCGACGGCACCATCGACACCGACGAGCGCAAGGTCCTGGACGGGCTCGCCGAATGGATGGGCCGCAACGGCGAGGCTATCCATGGCACGCGCCCGTGGCGCAGCTTCGGCGAGGGGCCGACGCAGATCGGCGGCGGCATGTTCAGCGAAAACCAGGTCAAGGACTTCACCGACCAGGACATCCGCTTCACCACCAAGGCCGGGGCGCTCTATGCCATCGGGCTGGCCTGGCCCAAGAGCGGCGTCATGCGCATCGCATCGCTGGCTCAGGACGCGGCGCTGGCGCCCGGCGTGATCGAGCGCGTCGAGGCCGTGGGCTCCACCGACAGCCTGCCCTTCAAGCGCACCCCGCAAGGGCTGGAGGTGCGGCTGCCCGAAGGGCTGGCCGGCACGCCCGCGATCGCGCTGAAGGTGCGCGGCACTGGCCTCGCATGAGCGGCCGCCCTTTTCACTAACAGCGAGCCATGACGCAGAAACTTTCCCGCCGCTCGCTGCTGCAAGCCACCGCTGCCACGATGGGCGGCGCCGGGCTGCCCACCGCGCAAGCCGCCCCCGCCCCGTTCAAGCCGACCTGGGATTCCCTCGTCGACGGCTACCGCACACCCGACTGGTTCCGCGATGCCAAGTTCGGCATCTGGGCGCATTGGAGCGCGCAATGCGTGCCCGAGAGGGGCGACTGGTATGCCCGCAATATGTACATGCAGGGCAACTGGCAATACGACCACCACGTCAAGACCTACGGCCACCCGACGAAGGTCGGCTTCATGG
>NZ_JBFULE010000145.1:0-9573 GCF_056400485.1 Roseateles sp. P5_B10 | reverse complement strand
GTGCCCACATCATCAACATGAGCCTCGGCGGGCCGGACGACCGCCTGCTCGCGCTGCTGCTGGACCAGGCCCAGGCGCGCGGCGCCACCGTGGTCGCGGCGATGCCGAGCGAGAACGGGCCCTTTCCGGCCAACCMTCCCGGCGTGCTCGTCGTCGGCCTCGCGCCGCCACTGCCCGCAGGCGCCGTGATCGCGCCGGGGCGTGACGTGCCCAGCACGGCCGTGGGCGGTGGCTGGTCGTTGGTATCGGGATCGTCCTTCGCGGCCGCGCATGCGACCGGCCTGCTCGCCCTGGTGCGCGAGCTCGACGGCACACGCGGCACCCTGGCGCTGAAGACGGCGCTGGTCAACACCGCCCAGGGCCGCATCGACAGCTGCGCGACACTGGCCCGCCACGCCGGTACTCGCGGCCCAACCTGCAAGATGCTGGGGCAAACTGCCGATTGATGCTTCCCCCCGCGCACCTGGCCCGACTGACGACGCTGGTCGCCACGCTGCTGGCCGGCGCGGGCGCAGCCTGGGCCGACGTGGGCGGCACGCTGTCGCTGCAGACGGATGCGCGGGAGCGCGGCATGTCGTACAGCGCCAACCGTCCCAGCGCCCAGCTTGGCCTGGCCTGGGACGGCGAGGCTGGCTGGTATGGCGGGGCACAGCTGGCGCATGCTMGCTTTTCCCAGCGGCGTGGCGCCGCGCTGCAGCTCTATGGCGGCCGGGTCTTCGGCCTGGCGCCGGGCCTGGACGGCGAGGCCGGCATCGTCGCGCATGCCTACGAGAACGTGTCGCGCTACGACTACCAGGAGGTCTATGCCGGGCTGCTGGGGGAGCGTTGGAACCTGCGCGCCTATGTCTCGCCCGACTACTACGGCATCGGCCAGCGCAGCGTCTATGCCGAATTCAACCTGCGCTGGCCATTGGCGCGGGGCGTGGCGGCCTTGGGGCATGTCGGCCTGCTGCACGGCCGCGGCGGCCGGGCCTCGCCCTATGCCGAGCCGCATGGCGCGACGCGTGCGGACCTGCGCCTGGGTGCGTCCTGGCAACTCGGCGCGAGCAGCGATCTGCAGCTTGCCTGGACAGCAGCCGGCCGCGGCGGCCCCTACACCTGGACGGACGCGACACGCCGGCGCGCGCTGGTGCTCGGCCTGACGACCGCGTTCTGAATCCCTAGCTTGCCTTGAACCTGCGCTGCAGGCGCTGGCACTCACGCCGCAGTGAAGCCAGGAAAGGGCAGTGATGAGGATCTCGAAACCATGGGTGGCTGCGCTGGGCGCTGCAGCCGCTTTGATCGC
The DNA here is from genome assembly GCF_056400485.1 of Roseateles sp. P5_B10. NCBI lineage: Bacteria > Pseudomonadati > Pseudomonadota > Betaproteobacteria > Burkholderiales > Sphaerotilaceae > Roseateles > Roseateles sp. P5_B10. Next base: position 8,288 of record NZ_JBFULE010000145.1, on the reverse strand, counting down.
GGGTTGCGGCGGCGGCAGCGGTGAAGGGCTGGACGCCAACGGCCGGCCGCTCGGCGAGGGCGACGACCCCAGCGGCCCGATGACGGCCAGCTTCAGTTCCATCCAGTCGCATGTCTTCACGCCCGTCTGCACGGCCTGCCACGCCGGCGCGGCCGCGCCCCGCGGCCTGCGGCTGGACGCGACCAACAGCTTCGCGATGCTGGTGGGTGTATCCAGCGGCGGCGTGCCGGCGCTCAAGCGCGTGGCGCCGGGCGATGCGGACAACAGCTACCTGATCCACAAGCTCGAAGGCCACCAGGCCGTCGGTGCGCGCATGCCGCTGGGTGGTCCTTATCTGGATGCCCAGACCATCGGGCTCATTCGCCAATGGATCAACAACGGAGCCCAGAAATGATGGCCGCACGACTGCTTCTCGGCCTGGCCCTCGCGCTGCTGTTCTCGGCCGTAAAGGCCGAGCCCTATCTCGCCATCCGCGCCGGCCTCAAATGCGTGGCCTGCCATGTGAACCCCTCGGGCGGCGGCCTGCGCAATGCGGTGGGCAACACCTTCGCGCAGAACGTCATCCCGGCCAACGCTTTGCCCGACGCACTGCAGGGCTGGACCGGCTCGCTGCTGGACGATCGCCTGCGCCTGGGTGGCGACCTGCGCACCGCGACGACGCGCACCTCCGTCTCGGGCCAGCCCACGCGCAGCGTCGGCGGTACCGAGCAGGTGCGCCTGTACGCCGATGTGCAGCTCATCAAGGACTACCTCGGCGCCTACCTCGACCAGCAGGTCGCGCCCGGCAAGTCCGAGCGCCAGGAGGCCTATGTGCGCCTGCAGACGCCCGGCCTGGGCTGGTATGCCAAGGCCGGCCAGTTCTACCTGCCCTTTGGCTGGCGCCTGCAGGACAGCCTGGCCTTCGTTCGCCAGCTCAGCGGGGTCAGCATGACCGTGCCCGACAAGGGCCTGGAGCTGGGGCACGAGAGCGATGACTGGTCCCTGCAGCTCGTGCGCAGCAACGGCCCTGGCAACACGGGCAATTCCAACGGCCACCAGACGACGGCCCAGGCCATCTGGATGCAGCCCTGGGGCCGCGTCGGCGCAGCGGCCGCGCAGGTCAAGTCGGCGGCAGGCAACCGCCAGGCTTACGGCCTCTTTGCCGGCACGACGACCGGGCCGGTGGCCTGGCTGGCCGAGATCGACATGGTCAGCGACGCCGGCTACCCCGAGGGCAAGCGCAAGCAATACGCGACGCTGCTGGAGGCCAACTGGCTGGTGCAGCAGGGCCACAACCTCAAGCTCACCGGTGAGTACCTCGACCCTGACCGCCGTGTGGCCCACGACAACAAGGTGCGCTACAGCCTCGTCTACGAGTACACGCCCTTCGCCTTCGCGCAGCTGCGCGCGGGCTATCGCAAGTTTGGTGGCATCCCGCAGAACGCCATCGACAACCGGCGGCAAAGCTTTGTCGAACTGCATGGAATGTTCTAGCGTCATCGGCCCAAAGACGGCGGGCGTGAGTGCCGAGCCCGAGGTGCAAGCGGCGGTGGGTGTGCCGATGCATTTCTACGGGAGGCGCAAAGGCTCGTCGCCGGCGGTTGGGGACGCCGCTGCCTCCGCCGCCGTCCCGACGCTGCGGCCTAAGCCAGCCATTCTGCTGTTTAACCCCTGGGCGACCCGCACAGGCCGCGTACCCAACAGCTTGCTGCACATTGCGGCGGCGCTTGGCGACGGCTATGACGTCGAGCTGGTCGACGGCAACCTCGAGCCAGATCCCTGGGTGGTGATCGAGAGGCTGCTGGCTTCCGGGCGATTCGGTTTTTTCGGCTGTACGGTAATGCCTGGACCGCAGTTGCGGCAGGCGGTGCCGATCACTCGCCAGGTTAGCGAGCACTTTCCCCTGGTCGTCACGATCTGGGGCGGCTACTTTCCATCCAACCATCCGCAGGCCGTCCTTCAGTCGGGCTGGGTGGACTACGTCGTGCAATCGGCCGGCGAGGGTTCACTGCCGGCATTGCTGGCGGCGTTGTGCGCGGGCCGTTCGCCCGACCAGATCCCCGGGCTGATTTTCCAGCGGAGTGGCGAAGTGGTGCGCACCGGCAAGGCCCCGCTGCCGAACCTCGACAGTCAGCCATCACTGCCGCTGAAACTGCTGGCCCGGCGTCATCCGATCAAACGCTATCTGCCGCGCACCTTCCTTGGCCGCCGGACCCATGCCATGCACACCAGCATGGGCTGTCCGTTCATGTGCGCGTTCTGCGCCGTGGTGCCGCTCTACCAAGGCCGCTGGGTGGCGCGCTCGGCCGAGCTTGTCGCCGACGACGTGCTGCAGATGCGCGACATGCATGGCGTGGATGCCATCGAATTCACCGACAACAACTTCTTTGTTGCCGAGAAACGCGTGCGCGCCTTCGCCGAGCGCATGCGTGGGCAGGGCGTGACCTGGTGGGGCGAAGGTCGCATCGACACGCTGGACCGCTACAGCGACGAGACGTTGTCGCTGATGCGCGAAGCGGGCTGCCGCATGATCTTCTTCGGCGCCGAAAGCGGCGACGACGAAGTGCTGGCCATGGTCGATAAGGGTGGGCGCCAGTCAGGCGAGCAGATCCTGCGGTTCGCCGCCCGCCTGCTGTCGTTCGGCATCATTCCCGAGTATTCGTTCGTGCTGGGCTTTCCCCGGCCCACCGAGGCCGAGGTCTGGGCGCAGATCCACCGCGACATCAGCTTCATCCGGCGCCTGAAAGACCAGAGCCCGGCGACCGAAATCATCCTCTACATCTACAGCCCGGTGCCCACCGAGGGCAGCACGCTGCAGCAGCACAGCCAGGCCGCGGGATTCCGCTTCCCGAGCACGCTGGAGGAATGGGTCAGCCCGTCATGGGAGTCCTTCGACTTGCATCGCAATCCGCTGACACCGTGGCTGACGACCGCAATGGTGCGCCACATCCATGACTTCGAGACGGTGATCAACGCCCGCTACCCGACGCGCACGGATTTCACCCTGGGCGAATGGGGCCGCCGAATGATGCAGTTGGCGTCACTGCCGCGGTACTGGAGCGGCCTGTACAGGCGGCCGCTGGAACTGAAGGCGCTGCAGCGCCTGCGCCGATACACGCGTCCCGAGGTGGAGGGGTTCTATGCTGAAGCCAACTGAAGCCGTGACGGCACAGATACCCTCGCTGGATGCGGCCCAGCAAGCGGTGCTGAGGGCACTGGCATATCGCCAGGTGTTCAACAGCCCGCTGTCCGCCGATGAGGTCTGGCGATTTCTTGACACGCCGGGCGTGCCGATCAGCGAGGTGGCGAGTGCGCTGCAGCGGTTGCAAACGGCTGGCCTGGTGGCCAGCCATGACCGATGGTTTTGGATCGCCGAGATGGACGATCCGATTGCACGCTGGTCAGCCAACCGCGACCGTGCCGACGCGGCCATGCCTCAAGCGCTGGAAGTGGGCCGTGGCCTGATGCGCCTGCCCTTCGTGGATGGCGTGGCCATTTCCGGATCCTTGTCCAAGCGGTCGCTGGCCGAGGACGGGGACTTTGATTTCCTGATCATCACGCGGCCGGGGCGGTTGTGGCTGGTCTACGTCTTGTTGCGCTTCTACCGCCAGAAGTTGCCCGCACCGCAGATGCTGTGCTCGAACTACCTGCTGGCTGGCCACAAGCTGGCACTTGAGCGGCGCGACGCCTTCACGGCGATGGAGCTGGCCACGCTGTATCCCGTGGCGGGGTGTGATTCGCTGATGCACCTGCAAAAGGCCAACTCTTGGGTGGACGACTACCTGCCGAACCGGGCAGTGCTGCAGAGGCCGGCAGAGCCAGCGCGTACGACTGGTCGCCGTTTCAGCGAGATGGCATTGGGAGGGGTGCTGGGCGCGTTGCTGGACTGGTGCGCGTGGAAGCTGATCCACCGACGGCTCCGTCGCAATATTGCGCAGCTGTCATCTCTGACGGCGCGGCGGAGCATGGAGCTCAGCCGCGATGTGGCCAAGCTCCATACCTCGGAGTGGAAGTACCGCATTCTTGAGCGCTATCAGGCGAATCTGGACCGATTGCAGCGGCAGGCGGGCGGGGCCATCACGCGCCACACCGTCGACGACACCGTATTGGTCGCCTCGGCCTACTACTACCGGCTCGATCCCAAGCAGTGGCAGGCGGGCAAGCCGTATCCGCCCCTGGGCACCTTGTATGCGGCCGGGCTGGTGCGCAGTTTGGGCTTCAAGACGCATGTGTTCGATGCGGGGCTCGCTGAAAGTGAGCTGTCCTTCCTCTGTCGGTTAGAGCAGGAACGCCCGGAGTTCGTGGTGCTGCAGGAGGACGGCTTCAACTATCTGACCAAGATGTGCCTGGACCGCATGCGCGAAGCGGCCTTGCAGATGGTGCGCCTGGCGCGTGCCTTTGGGGCACGGGTCGTCGTTTKCAGTTCTGATGCCACCGACTTCCCCGAACCCTATTTGCGCGCCGGCGCGACCGCTGTGGTGCGCGGCGAAAGCGAGGCCACGCTGGCTGACGTTCTGGGGGCCTGGCGTGACGGCCGACCGTGGGCCGACATCCCAGGGCTGGCCTATCTGGAGGACGACCGTCTGGCGCGATCGCCGGTGCGCGCACCCATCACCGACCTCGATCACCTGCCTCCTCCGGCATGGGACCTGGTCGATCTGGAGCCTTACCGGGAGGTCTGGGAACGTCGGCATGGCCACTTCTCGCTGAACGTCGCCACCACACGCGGTTGCCCCTACGCGTGCAACTGGTGCGCCAAGCCGCTCTATGGAAAACGCTACACCGTCCGTTCCCCGGAGCAGGTGGTTGATGAGCTGGAGCTGCTGGTGCGACGCTACGGTGCCGACCACTTCTGGATCACCGACGATCTGTTCGGGCTGAAGCCGGGCTGGGCGCAGCGCTTCGCCGCGCTGGTGCAGGAGCGCCGCCTGAAGATGCGCTACACCATCCAGACCCGCGCCGATCTGGTGCTGCGCGATGCCGACGACCTCCAGGCATTGTCCCGCTCAGGCTTGGAGACGGCCTGGATCGGCGCCGAGAGCGGTTCACAGCGCATCCTCGATGCGATGGACAAGGGCATCAAGCGGCCGCAGATCGACGGCGCTGTGCATGCGCTGAAGCAGCAGGGCGTGAAGCCCGCGTTGTTCCTGCAGTTTGGCTACCTCGGCGAGACGGCCGACGACATTCAGCTAACGCACCAGATGTTGGACGATCTGCAGCCCGATCAGATCGGCATTTCGGTGTCCTACCCGCTGCCGGGCACCGTCTTCCACGACCGCGTCAAGGCCCAGATGGGACATAAGACCCACTGGCTTCACAGCAATGACCTCGCGCTGATGTTCCCCGGGACCTTTTCTCCGGCGTTCTACCGGCACTTGCATGTCTACACGTCGCGGCGCTTCCAGATCGGGCGTTGCTGGGCAGTGTTGCGCGGGCGGCTACCGGCGCCCAGCCGCGGGGGCAGGCTTCGTGCGCTGGCCTCGCTGCTGCGCGCCACGCCCGCGCTGCTGACCGCCCGAATCGGCATGGGGCGCGAACAGCGTCTGCCGGCACCTGCACCGGCGGTGGCACCATGAGTGCAGCCGCCTTCGACGTGATGGCGGTCGACTACGACCGTGATTTCACCCACAGCCTGGTGGGCGCCGCGCAGCGCCGCATGGTCTGGGAGGTTCTTGACGACTGCCTGCGCCAGCACGGTCGGCCCTGCTCGGTGCTTGAGCTGAACTCCGGCACGGGCGAGGACGCTCTGCACATGGCCCGCGCCGGTCATCGCGTGGTAGCCACCGACGTGTCGGGCGAGATGTTGCGAGTGGCCCGCGACAAGCTCGAACGTGGTGGTCTCGGTCTTCTGGTGCAGACGCGGCAGCTGGACCTGCAAGCGCTGGCGTCCGGTGAGGTGAGGGCGCAGGACCTGGGTGGCCCGTTCGACCTCGTGTTCTCCAACTTCGGCGGCCTGAACTGCGTGTCGCCCGAGGCGCTGCGGGCGCTGGCCGCGCCGCTGGCTGCCTGCCTGGCGCCACAGGGGCAGGTCATCGTCGTCGTGATGCCGCGCTTGTGCCTGTGGGAAACCGCGTGGGCCTTGTTGCACCTGCAGCCGCGCCGCGCCATGCGGCGTTGGCGCGGCGGGCCGGTGCCGGCCCAACTGGGCGCCGGCCAACCGCCGCTGTCGGTCTGGTACCACGGTGTGGGCGACATGCAGTGCGCGCTGGGTGAGMACTTCCGGCAAGAACGGGTGCGCCCGGTCGGGCTGGCGGTGCCGCCGTCCTACCTGGAGCCCCTGGCCCGCCGTGCACCGCGCTGGCTGGCGCTGATGGAACGGATCGAGCGCCGCTGGCTCACGGCGGCCTGGGGCGCCCATCTGGCAGACCACGCGTTGATCCAATGGCGCAGGCGGTGACGATGAGCCTGATCCTCACTCACGGGTATTTCATCGCCGATGACGCGATTGAGCAGCGCATCATGCGGCCTTATCCGCCGCTGGGCCTGCTTTCCATCTCGGCATGGCTGGACCGCGAAGGCGTCGACCACCATGTCGTCGACGCCACGTTTCTCGATGCCGACACCTTCGTCCAGCGTGTGCGGGCGCTGCGCCCGCGCATGATGGCCTTTTACGTGACGTTGATGACGCGGCACTCGGTGCTGCGGCTGATCGCGGCGCTGGGCGGCGCAGAAGATAGCCCGGTCATCGTGCTGGGCGGGCCCGACGTGCGCCACAACGCCGCCGACTACCTCAGCCATGGTGCTCACCTGCTGGTGGTCGGCGAGGGCGAGCAGACGATGGTCGATGTAGCACGGCTGCCTGCAGCCGCCTGCAGGGATGCCGCGGCGCTGGCGGCCATCCCCGGCCTGATCCATGCCGATGCGCAGGGGCAGCCGGTGTTCACCGGCGAACGCCGCTTCGTGCCTGAACTGGACGAACTACCCGAGCCGGCACGGCATCGCATCGATCTGCGGCCATACCTCAAGGCTTGGCGCGATGCCCATGGCCAGACCTCGCTGAACGTCAGCACCCAGCGCGGCTGTCCCTACAAGTGCGCCTGGTGCAGCCGGGCCGTGTACGGCACCAGCTACCGCCGCCGTTCGCCGCAGCATGTGGTGGCCGAGCTGCGCACGCTGGTGGATCGCTACGCACCCGATCAGTTCTGGTTCGTCGACGACGTGTTCACGATCAACCACAACTGGCTTGCCGGGTTTGCCGAAGCGCTTGATGCCGCGGGCCTGCGCATCCGCTACGAATGCATCACGCGGGCCGACCGCATGAACGAGCGCGTCGTGGAGTTGCTCTCGCGCACTGGCTGCGTGCGCGTGTGGATCGGCGCCGAGAGCGGTTCGCAGCGCATCCTGGATGCCATGCAGCGCCAGGTCCGCGTCGAGCAGGTCACCGCCATGATCCGCGCGGCCTCGGATGCGGGCATGCAGACCGGCACCTTCCTGATGCTCGGCTACCCGGGTGAAACCGAAACGGACATCGTCGCCACCGAGCGCTATTTGCGCGATGCGCGGCCGGACCTGTTCACCGTGACGCTGGCGTATCCCATCCGCGGCACGCTGTTCCACGACCAGGTGGCAGACCAGACCACGTCGCCGCCGTTCGATCAGGGCAGCGACCGCGACCGGCGCTACCCGCGCACCTACAGCGATGACTACTACCGCCATGCCGTGCGCCTGCTCACCCACACCCATGCCGTGAGCACCGCGCCGCGCCCCTTCGGCGCCCGCGCACTGGCCCATCGCGTGGCGTGGTGCCGCTCGCGTCTGGGCATGTGGTGGCATCGTCGCAATGGAATGCAACCCGCGTGAGCGGCCCCGAAACGCGCTGGGGCCTGCCGCCCCATGGCCTGCTGGCACGCCTGCTGCGCGGCCCGGTGCGGCGGGCCGTCTCGCCGTGGCTGCGGGGCCGCATGGCGCGTGCCGGTCGCACCGCGCAGCATTGGCGCCTGGGCCGCTTGCGGCTGCGCATCGACCCGGGCGTCTTCCCACCGGGGCCGACGCTCAGCTCGGCCGTCTTCGTCCGCTGGCTGCTCTCGGACGAGGGTCCTGGCCCATGGCCGGGCCGGCGCGTGCTCGACATGGGATGCGGCAGTGGCGTCATCGGCCTGGCACTGGCGCAGGCCGGCGCTCGCGTCATCGCGTCGGACATCAATCCCGTTGCGGCGGCGAATGCCACAGCCAATGCGCAGGCCAACGGGCTGGCGCTGACGGTGGTGGTGGCCGACCTGCTGGCAGGCATCCGCACGTCCACGCTGGATTGCGTGGTGATCAACCCACCCTACTACGCACGCTCACCGCGCTCGATGCCGGAGCGCGCT
>NZ_JBFULE010000144.1:0-9627 GCF_056400485.1 Roseateles sp. P5_B10 | reverse complement strand
GTCACCAAAGAAGAGGCCCTGAACCGCACACCAGCACCACGTGCACGAGCTGTGCCGTGCAACAGCCACTCGGTGATTGGGCAGACGCGACCCGCTGCGCTCTCGCTGCTGTCCTTATCAGCAGCGTCACCCATCGCCGTTTCAGCCCGCCTAACGCGCGGCTGCACGCCGGGCTCACGAGAAAACCAAATGCAGCGTCGCCCGAGCGACGCGGTATTCCCTGGTGAGCTCGGCGTGCAGCCGGCGTTAACCGGCGTGAAGGGGCGGTGGATGGTGCTCGTCATAGGGACAGCAGCGAGAGCGCAGCGGGTCGCGTCTTCCCAAAACGATGCAGAGAGTTTTCGCGCGCCGCTCTCGGCGTCGTCGCGATCGTGTGCGGTTCAGCGCCTCTTCTTTGGTGACTTTCTTCTGGCGCCGCAGAAGAAAGTTACCCCGCCGCCGGGCGGGACTCCCGGCACCTTGCCACCAAGCAAGTGCCACTTAGACCACCACGCCCACTCCAAGTGAACAGGACAACCCCCATGCTCCAGATGGAAAAACTGCAGAAGGTCTACCGCACCGAAATGGTCGAGACCTATGCCCTGCGCGACTTCAACCTGACCGTCAACGAGGGCGAGTTCGTCGCCGTGACCGGGCCGTCGGGCTCAGGCAAGACGACCTTCCTGACCATCGCTGGCCTGCTGGAAGCCTTCAGCGGCGGCAGCTACAAGCTCGACGGCATCGACGTCAGCCGCATGGGCGACGCCGAGCGTTCGCGCATCCGCAACCAGAAGATCGGCTTCATCTTCCAGGCCTTCAACCTGATCCCCGACCTGAGCGTGCTCGACAACATCGAGGTGCCACTGCGCTATCGCGGCTTCGGCGGCGCCGAGCGCAAGAAGCGCGCCGCCGATGCGCTTGCCCGCGTCGGCCTGTCGGCCCGCGGCCGCCACTACCCGGCCGAGCTCTCGGGCGGCCAGCAACAGCGCGTGGCCATCGCCCGTGCCCTGGCCGGCGAGCCGCGCCTGCTGCTGGCGGACGAGCCCACCGGCAACCTCGACAGCGCGATGGCGCGCAGCGTCATGGAGCTGCTCGAAGAGCTGCACCGCGACGGCGCCACCATCGTCATGGTCACCCATGACCCGCAGCTGGCCGCACGTGCGCAGCGCAATGTCCACGTCATCGACGGCCAGGTTGTCGACCTGGCTGCGGAGCTCGCCGCTTGAAAACCATCGCGTTCCTGCTGTTGATCGCTTGCGCCACCGCGCAAGCCGACGACCTGCTGCAGGTCTGGGCGCAGGCGCGCGCGGCCGACCCGCTGCTGCGCCAGGCCGCGGCCTTCAACGGCGCGCAGGAGGCGGCCTCACGCGAAGCCCGCGCGGCGCTGCTGCCGCAGTGGAACCTGCAGAGCAGCGAGCAGCGCGAGAACGGCAGTGGCGAGCGCTCGCGCACGACGACCAGCAGCATCAGCCAGCCCCTCTTCGACTTGGCCGCGCTGCGCGAATGGGACGCCAGCCGCAGCCAGGCCTCGGCCCAGTCCGCGCGCCTGGCCGCCGCCGAGCAGGCCGCGCGGGCCCGCGTCGCCGACGCCTATTTCGGCCTGCTGTCGGCCCAGGCCCAACTGGCCACGGCGCGCGCCAATGAAGAGGCCTTCGCCCGCCAGGTCAGCGAGGCCGACACGCGCTTCAAAGCCGGCCTGTCGGCCCAGGTCGAGGCCGACCAGTCGCGCGCCTACCGCGAACTGGCGCGCAGCAACACGCTGGCCGCCGAACTCAACCTGGCCGATGCCCGCGAGGCGCTGGCCCAATTGACCGGCGTGCCCGTCACCACCCTGCAGCCGTTGCGCCGTGCGCTGGATGCACAAGCCTTGCCGGACGACGCCGAAGCCTGGACCGCGCGTGCGCTGCAGGCCAACCCCGAGTTGCGCGCGCTGCAGCTGGACGTGCAGGCCAGCGAGCAGCGCATCTCGGCCGCGCGCGCCGGTCATCTGCCGACCTTGAGCGTGGGCGTGGACACGACCCAGCGCCGCAATGTCGGTGGAGGTAGCGGCGTGTCGGCCATCGATGCCAGCCGCACGCCGACGCTGGTCGGCCTGCGCCTGACGGTGCCGCTGTTTGCCGGCGGCGCCGTGGCCGCTGCGGCCGACCGCGCCGGCTTTCAGCGGGATGCCGCCCGCGAGCAGCTCGAAGCCGGCCGCCGCGCCGTGCTGCGCGAGGTGAGGGCGCAGCACCTGGCCGTGGGCCAGGGCGCGGTGCAGCTGCGCTCCGCGCAGGTCGCCGTCGAGGCCGCCGAGCGCGCGCTCGAAGCCACGCGCACCGGGCTGACTCTGGGCACGCGCAGCACCACCGATCTGCTCCTCGCCATCCAGACCCTGGCCGGCGCGCAGAACGCGCAGACCCAGGCCCGCCACCGCCATGTGCTGGCCCTGCTCGCCCTGCACCAGGCGGCCGGCTCCCTCGGTGACGCCGAACTGGCCACTGTCAACGCTCTTCTGGAGAACCGCTGATGTTTCTTCACTACCTCGAACTCGCCTGGCGCAACACGCTTGCCGCCAAGGGCCTCTCCGCGTTGATGGTGATGGCGCTCGCCCTGGGCATCGGCGCCTGCATGACGACGTTGACCGTCTATCACGTGCTCTCCGGCGACCCCATTCCCGCCAAGAGCGCTCGCCTATTCAACGTGCAGCTCGACGCGTCGGACATCGTCAGCTGGAAGGCCGGTGAAGAGCCCAACTTCGACCTGAGCCGCTATGACGCGACGGCACTGCTGCGCGACAAGAAGGCGCTGCGCCAGGCGATGTCCAGCGGCTTCAACACCGCCGTGGGCCTGCCCGATGCGCAGACCAAGCCGATCTTCTCGAGCGTGCGCATGACGTCGGCCGACTTCTTCGCGATGTTCGACGCGCCGTGGCAATACGGCGGCGGCTGGAGCGCGGCCGACGACGAAGGCGAGGCGCGTGTCGCCGTCATCTCGGCGTCGCTGAACGAGAAGCTGTTCGGCGGCGGCAACAGCCTGGGCAAGGAAGTCATCGTGCGCGGCCAGCCGCTGCGCATCGTCGGCGTGCTCAAGCCCTGGAAGGTGCAGCCCCATTTCTGGGACCTGACCCTGGGCAGCTACACCGAGACCGAGGACTTCTACCTGCCGTTCTCGACGGCGATGCTGCTGAAGATGGGCCACTGGGGCAATATGAACTGCTGGGCCAAGGGCGCCAACGGCGGCACCTCGCTGGACCTGAACGCGAGCTGCTCGTGGATCCAGTACTGGGTCGAGTTTGCCAAGCCCGAGGAGGCCGCCGCCTACCGCGACTACCTCGTCGCCTACTCCGAGGCTCAGCGCAAGGCCGGCCGCTACGAGCGACCGACGAATGTGCGCCTGCGCAACGTGATGGACTGGCTGGGCGCGCAGAAGGTGCTGCCCGCCGACGTGCGCCTGCAGACCTGGCTGGCCTTTGGTTTCCTGGCCGTCTGCGTCGTCAACATGGTGGGCCTGTTGCTGGCCAAGACGCTGCGCCGCAGCGGCGAGATCGGCGTGCGCCGCGCACTCGGTGCGACGCGCGGCGACATCTTCAAGCAGTTCGTCGTCGAGGCCGGCCTGCTCGGCCTGGCCGGCGCGCTGCTGGGCCTGCTGTTCGCCCAGGGCGGGCTGTGGCTGGTGCGCCAGAGCCCGAACGACTACGCCAAGCTGGCCGAGCTCGACGCCAGCATGCTGGCCCTGACGCTGGGCCTGGCCCTGCTGGCCAGCCTGCTCGCCGGCCTGCTGCCGGCCTGGCGTGCCGCCCTCGTCACCCCCGCCGTCCAACTGAAGGTGCAGTGATGTCTGACTCCTCCACGCTGTCCATCGTCCCGCCAGCCCGCGCCACCGGCAACCCCCTCGGGGCGTTTGGCCGGGCCCTGAGCGATCTCGCGCCCATCCTGTCGACGCTGCGCCGTCACCGCATCGCGGCCGGCCTCATCGTGCTGGAGGTGGCGCTGACCTGCGCCATCGTCACCAATGCGCTGCACCTGATCCAGACCCGCGTCGAGGCGCTGAACACCGACAGCGGCATGGCCGAGACCGAGATCGGCGTGCTGACCCTGCGCGGCAGCAAGCCCCAGCCGCCCGAGCGCACCGCCGGCATCGTGTCCGAGGACCTCACGCGGCTGCGTGCGCTGCCAGGCATCAAGGCGGCCACGGTGCCCAACCAGATCGTCTACGGCAACAACAGCAACAACAGCGGCGTCTCGCTTGAGCCCGACAACAAGGGCCTGCGCATCAGCGCAGCGCAATACGCGGCCGATGAACAGATGATCCCGACCTTCGGGCTCAAGCTGCTGGAGGGCCGCAACTTCACGGCCGACGAGGTGCTCGACAACTTCCAGACCTTCAGCGTCTCCGATCCCAAGATCCCGCAGCTCATCATCAACAAGGTGATGGCCGACAAGCTCTTCCCCGGCCAGTCGGCGTTGGGCAAGCAGGTCTATATCTTCGGCCGCTCGCCGTCGACCCTCATCGGCGTCGTCCAGACGCTGACGCACACGCAGCTGCACCGCGCCCGTGGCGACGGTGATGGTGCCGCCATGATCCTGCCGCTGCGCGGCGGCGGCTCGTACGTGATCCGCGCCGAGCCGGGCCAGCTGGACTCGCGCATCAAGGCCGCGGCCGCGGTGCTCGAAGAAGGCGACCAGGGCCGTGTCGTCACGCAGAGCCAGCGCCTGACCGAGATGCGTTCGTCCTTCTACGCCCAGGACCGCGCCATGGCCTGGCTGATGGGCGGTGTCTGCGTGTCGCTGCTGCTGGTGACGGCCATGGGCATCGTCGGCCTGGCGAGCTTCTGGGTGCAGCAACGCACCCGCATGATCGGCACGCGCCGCGCTCTGGGCGCCACCCAGGGCCAGATCCTGCGCTACTTCCAGCTCGAGAACCTGCTGCTGACGACGACCGGCATCCTCATCGGTATGGCCGGTGCCTGGGCCCTGAGCCAGCTGCTGATGCAGAGCTACGAACTGCCGCGCCTGCCCTGGGGCTATCTGCCCGCTGGCGCACTGGCGCTGTGGGCCCTGGGCCAGCTGGCCGTGTGGGTGCCAGCCCGGCGCGCGGCGCGCCTGGCACCGGTGGCCGCCCTGAGGAGTTGAAGCCCGGGTTCAGGCCGCCTGCAGGCTGCGCAGTTCGGCCGCCCAGTCGGCCCAATGCTTGCGGATGGCGGCCCGCTGCTCGGCATCGAGGCTGTTGAGCAGCTTCAGCAGGCTGGCGACGATCTGCTCGCGATAAGGCTGCTCGGTGGGCTGGGTCTGTGAGTCCTGCATCAGCAGGACGGTGCCCGCGGCCAGGTCCTGGCGCGCCCAGGCGCGCAGGGCCTGCACCAGCCGCGCCTGGCGTGCGGCACGGGCCTGGGCCATGACGGGCAGGTCGAAATGCCAGCTGCGAGCGTCGGCTGCGGCCTGCTTGCGGGTCGAGCGGTCCAGGTCGCCCAGCCAGCGTTCGAGGTTGCTGGTGTAGCGCTTGGCGCGCTCGTCGGGCCCGCGTTTGCCCGATTGCTTCTCCCGCCACTCGGTCGTCTTCTCGGCCATCTTCTTTTCCAGGTGTTGCCACTGCTCGGGCCGCAGGCTGGCCAGCACCGGCGCGGCCAGCGGCGCGGCGTGCTGCAGGCAACGCTCGACGCTGGCGCGCGCGCCGCGCTCCAGGGCCAGCAGTTCGTCCTGGGTGACGCCGTCGTCCAGCGCCGCATGGGCCTGGCCCACCAGCGCAATCCATTGCGGCAGCTCCTCGCGGCGGTGCCAGGCCTGCCAGGCCTGCAGCTGCGTCTTGAGCTGACCGCGCTGCGGGCTGTCCAGGTCGAGATAGTTGTCCGCCCAAAGCCCGGCCAGCAGTGGCAGCTGCCCATAGGCCAGCGTCAGGCTGGAGCAGCCGATCAGGCCCAGCAGGGCCGTCAGCGCGAAGAGGGTGGCAAAACGCTTCAGCAGTTGCATGGGGCCATCGTGACAAGGCAGGGCGGCGTTGTCACGCCTGGGGTCTTGCAGGTCAATTCATGCGCCGGTAGGGCACGACGCCGCCCTGGCCGACCCGCACCAGGGCCAGGGCTTGCTGCACCTCCGGCAACCCGCGTGCCTGGGCCTCCAGCTCAGTCGCCTGCTCGGCACGCCCGACGCAGCCCTCGAGGTAAACGACCCGGCCCTGCACGGTCAGCCACAGGCTGCTCGGATGCAGGGCGGCCGTGCCGTTCAGCTTGGCACGCAAGGCCCCGGCAATGGTCGCGTCATAGCGGAAGGCATTGGGTTCGCTGCATTCGCCCTTGAGCCAGCAGGTGGTGCCGCGCTCGGCGCGATGGTGAGCTTGCACGCGGGCCTCGGCGGCCGTGATGCGCGGGCCGCGGGGCTCCGGGCAATCGGCGATATCGGCCGACACGGCCTCGAAGGGGTCGTTGAAGCGGTTCAACACCAGCTCATCGCTGCCACCGGCGAGCAGCAGCGCGATGAGCAGGGCGGGCGGCGGCGTCATGAAGGCATTCTGGTGGGGCCGGGTATCGTGTGGTCCCGCGCAAACCCTCGCCTCAGTCGCCCCCCGTGTCCCACCAGGATCTGCCGCACACCCTCAAGCTGATGACGATCTGGCTGTTGATCGGCTTGGGCATTTTCCTGGGTTTCAAGCTGTGGGAGCACGAGCGCGAGGCCAGCCGCTTCCAGCTTGCCGGCGAGGTCATCGTGCTGACGCGCGGGGGCGACGGCCACTTCCACTGGCCCGGCCGGGTCGACGGCATCGAGGTGGATTTCCTCGTCGACACCGGCGCCACCACGACGGCCCTGCCGCAAGTGTTGGCGGAGCGCGCCGGCCTCAAGCCGCTGGGCGCCGTGCGCGCCCATACCGCGGCCGGCGCCACGCGCGGCTTTCTTGCGCGGGCCGACGTTGCGCTGGAAGGCGGCGTGCGCGCCGACAAGTTGATGGTGACTGTGCTGCCCGACCTGGGCGCGCCGCTGCTTGGCATGGACGTGCTCGGTCGCCTGCACTTCAGCCAGAAACCTGGTGAACTCCGTATCGAACCCCGCCCATGATCCGCGCCCTCCTTTTGGCCTTTCTCGTCGGCAGTGCCCATGCCGCCTGCCCGCCGGCGCCGGCCCTGCCGAGTGCCGAGCAGGCCGCCACCTGGGCCGCCAAGGCGCCGGACCGTGGCCTGCTGTGGCGCATCAGCCGTGGCGGCCACAGCAGCTATCTGTTCGGCAGCCTGCATGTCGGCAAGGCCGACTGGGCCTATGCCGGGCCGGCCCTGCGCGCGGCCTGGGCGCAGACCGAGGTACTGGCCGTGGAGCTCGACCCCGCCGACGTCGGTGCCGTGCTGGCCGCCATGCCCAAAGCCGCACCCCTGCCGCCGGCTCTGGCCCAGCGCCTGGACACCCAGGCCCGCGCCGCCTGCCTGTCGCCTGGTGCCCTGAGCGCGCTGCCCGTCATGTTGCAGCTCAGCATGCTATCGCTGATGGAGGCGCGCCGCGATGGCTTTGATGCCGGTTTTGGCCAGGACGTCATGCTGCTGGCGCGCGCCAGGAGCGAGGGCCGGCCGGTGCAGTCGCTGGAGAGCGTCGATGAGCAGCTGCAGGCGCTGGAGCCTGCGGCGGCCGAGCTGCCCGCCATCGTCGACGGCACCCTGCGCCAGTTGCGCGGCGGCCAGATGCGCGAGCCGCTGCGCCGGCTCAGCAGCGCCTGGTCGCGCGGTGACCTGGGGGCGTTGGCGAACTATCCGCGCTGGTGCGCCTGCGCCGACAGCCCGGCCGAACGCGCTTGGTTCAGGCGAGTCAACGACGATCGCAACGGCCCGCTGGCCGAGCGCATCGCGGCCTTGCATGGCGCCGGCCAGCGCCTGCTGGTGGCCGTGGGCGCGCTGCACATGAGCGGCCCGCGGGCCCTGCCCAAGCTGCTGGCCGAGCAGGGTTTTATTGTCGAAGCCCTGCTGCCCAGCAAGTAGGATGGAAGTGCCCTTACAGGAGACAAGACATGAGCGACAACAGCTTCACCAAGTTCGTGCCCGGTTTCGAGTTCCTGCAGGGCCTCGTCAAGAACGCCGGCTCGGCCTTGCCCGGCATCGGCCAGTGGGTGGCGCCGACGCTCAACCCGGAGGAGCTCTCCAAGCGCATCGAGGAGCTGCGCACGGTGCAGTTCTGGCTGGAGCAGAACGCCCGCATGCTGGCCGCCACCATCCAGGCGCTGGAGGTGCAGCGCATGACGCTGTCGACGCTGAAGTCGATGAACGTGCCGCTGGCCGACTTGCGCGACAGCCTCAAGCTGCCCACCGGTGGCGACGGCACCTCCTGGCCCGGCATCCCACCCGAAATCCTGGCCGCCGCGGCGCCGGTGGCCCAGGCTGCGGCTCAGACGGTGACCAAGACGGCCAATACCGCTAGCAAGGTCGCCGCCAAGACCGTGAAGACGGCCGGCGATGCGGCCAAGGCCGTGGCCGACAACCCGGCCGCCGTCGTCGACCCGACGCAGTGGTGGACGGCGCTGAGCCAGCAGTTCACGCAGCTGGCCACCTCGGCCATGAAGGACACCGCGACCGATGCGGCCAAGAACCTCGCCGGCAACCTCGTCAAGCAGAGCTTCGACGCCGCCAGCGAAACGCTGAAGCGCGCGGCCAGCGTGCCCGGGGCGGTGGTGGGTGGCGTCGCCAAGGGCCTGGCGTCCGGCGCCGCGCCCAAGCCGGCCGCGAAGACCGCCGCCGCGAAGGCGGCCAAGCCACGCAGCAGCGCGCGCCGCAAGCCTTGAGGCGAAGGCGAACCGGCGCGACGGGAGGGTGATGAGGCGCCGGCCGCTGCTGGTCATGCTCACGGCTGCCTGCGCCACCGAGGCGCCCGCGCGGCCCGCACCGCTGGTCTATCCCCAGCACGAACCCGGCCGCGTGCCGCAGTGGCACTACATGCAGGCCGTCATCAAGCTCGCCATCACGCGCAGCGGTGCCGACTATGAGTTGATGGAGTCGCCCGTGCCGATGACGCAGGCGCGCGTCGTGCGCGAACTGGCCGACCGCAGCGGGCGGATCGATCTGTGCTGGACCATGACCAGCATCGAGCGCGAGGCCCGGCTGCTGCCGGTGCGCGTTCCCATGGACCGCGGCCTCATCGGTTGCCGCGTTGCCTTCGTCCGCCCCGAGGACGTGGATCGCTGGCGCGACCTGCACGACCTCAACGAACTCTCCCGCTACGTCGCCGGCCAGGGCCAGGACTGGCCCGACACCGCCATCCTGCGTGCCAACGGCCTGCCGGTGCAGGGCATCAGCCGCTACGAGGCGCTGTTCGACATGCTGCGCATGCGCCGCATCGACTACTTCCCGCGCGCCGTCTTCGAGATCGACGACGAGGCGACCACGCCGGCGGCCCATGACCTCGTCATCGAGCCGCATGTGCTGCTGCGCTATCCGGCGGCTTCCTACCTCTTCGTGCGCCCGGACCGGCCACGACTGGCGGCCGAGTTGCAGCGCGGCATGGAGGCCGCGGCCAGCGACGGCAGCCTCGCGCGCCTCTTCCAGCAGTATTTCGGCGACCTGCTGCGCCGCCACCACCTGGCCCGCCGGCGCCAGCTGTTGCTGAAAAATCCGTTGCTGCCGCCCGAGACGCCCTTGCACAAGCCGGCCTACTGGCTGGTCATCGAAGGCTGAGATGAACTGCCCCTCGCCAACTGCCCCTCGCC
>NZ_JBFULE010000143.1:0-9734 GCF_056400485.1 Roseateles sp. P5_B10 | reverse complement strand
GTACAAGGACTACACCGCCAAGGCCAAGGCCGGCAATGCGCTGTCGTCGGCCGACACTGCCAAAGCGGCCGTGGCGCTGTGCGCACAGGAAGAAGGTGGCCTCTCGACGTGCAATACGGCTGGCGTTCTGAACGCCTACAAGTTCACGGCGACCGCCGAAGTCGCCTCGCTGACGATTAAGGGCGATGGCGTAATCGAGTTGACGTTCAACCCCGCGTCCAAGGTCGGCACCGACCTGGGCGACAAGACCATCACTTTCACACCTGACCTGGGTAACTCCAGCGTCGTTTGGAAGGCGACCACTACCGTGACCGCTCCGGTGCTGGTTGCCGCGATCCAAAAGAACAACACTTAATCTAGCGTTGTTCAACAAAAAGGGGCCTCGTGCCCCTTTTTTGCGTTCCTGCAGCGGTGATTCATTGACCTGCCCATCGCTGTTGTCGGTCCAAACCCAGACATCCCATACGGTCCTGCCATGCATCACAGAGATTGGGGCGCCAAGCTGACSGCGCTTTGGTTTGGCGGCGGTCTGCTGGTGTTCATTCTCGTGATGCCGTTTTATTCGGCATTCACCGTGTCTGCGCACAATGCCGCGCGACTGGCGCAGGTCCCCTTGTTCCTGCTCGCAACGATCTTCCTGCTCGCTGGTGGCCGCGCGCGTTGGGCGCGCGCGAACCTTATCAAGGTTGCTGGCCTGATGGTGCTGATGCTGATATCCGCACTTCATGCCCATCAGCCGGCGGCGGCCTTCAGAGAGCTTTCGCTGTCCTTTTCGCTGTTCTTCCTGACGTTTGCCATAGCTGCTCTTCAAGAAGAAGTCGGGATGGAGAAGATCCTCCTTGCCATCGTCTCGTCGTGGCTGCTCTACGAGATCTTCTTCCTGTTGGCATGGAGTGCCAGCGCTCTCAATGGCGGTGTGGGCAACTTCTGGCTGATGGTTCCAGGCTTCGACAACCCGCGCTTCCTGAACCACGCCCAAACTCCAGCGCTGCCCCTTTTGATTGGCATCGCGAGCGACCGGAACAATTCCGTCAAGCTCAGGCGTTTTGGCTGGATTTCCGCCACCCTCAGCATCGCCATCCTGATTGGCCTGGCATCGCGGGCGAGCAGTGTCGCCCTGATGATCAGTGCGCTGGCGGTTGCCATCCTCTTTCGCCGACGGGGGGCAATCTACTTGAAGGGCGCCCTGATATCGTTGCTATCGGCATTGGTTTTCTACTTTTGCGTCTTCTACGCCCTGCCGCTACAGCTTGACGCAGCGGTGATGACGGCGCAGCACAGCGCGAATGACATGGTCAGCGATCATTCGCGCTTGTTTTTGTGGAAGATCGCCTTCGCGCAATTGGTCAATTCACCGTGGCTGGGCGTTGGCCCAATGCACTTTTCAGACTATGTCAATTTGCGTGGCGCCCATCCCCACAACATATACATCCAGGTTCTTGCTGAATATGGATTGCCGACGGCATTGCTGATATTTGGCTGGCTGCTGCATTTGCTGTGGAAAGRCATCGTGAGGCGACAGGCTTCCAAGTATGAGCTCAGCGTGGTTGATGTTTCGGTTGTGGCGGCTGTCATTGCCTTGGCTATCGACGGCTTTTTCTCCGGCAACTTCGTGATGCCGGTGTCACAGGTGTGGATATGCATCGCAGTCGCGCTGTTTGCGCGCGGTTCGGCGGCGGGCTCGGAGCCTGCACACGCAGCGCAGCAAGTAATACCGATGGCAGGCCGTCTCGTCATCTTTTCGTTCCTCATTTTTCAGGTCTGGTTTGCGTACCCGACCATCAAGGAATATGAAATGCCGCGCCCGACACTTGGGCTGCGCGCCCCATCCCCC
The DNA here is from genome assembly GCF_056400485.1 of Roseateles sp. P5_B10. Lineage (NCBI taxonomy): Bacteria > Pseudomonadati > Pseudomonadota > Betaproteobacteria > Burkholderiales > Sphaerotilaceae > Roseateles > Roseateles sp. P5_B10. Next base: position 7,900 of record NZ_JBFULE010000143.1, on the reverse strand, counting down.
GAATCTGAACCCAACAACCCGCGCTTCTGGCTCGACGGTTGGCTGTGAGGAGGCCTTCAAGCGTTCAAAATTCCATTCAAGTGCGTCTCTCGCAATAGCCCTGTCCCCGCGCGTGACATCCACTTCCGCCATGCCTTCCCCCCTTCTGTTGCTCCGTAGTGTGACGTTCGCTGCAGCCCGATGAGATTCCGGACATATGGAGCGCGGCCCTGCTGACCAAGCTGCTCAACGCCGATGACAACAGCGCGCTCTACACGGACTACGTGCTCGATGAGGCCATCGCCATGCTTGCCGAGACCGGTGCGGCCGCCAAGCTGCTCTATGCCGCCGATCATGGCGAGTCGATGTTCGACGGCAGTTGCGGCCGAGGTGGGCACGGTTTCGCCGCGGAAACCAACTACCGCGTCCCCATGGTGATCTGGGCCTCACCCGCATGGCGCGCCGCGCGCCCGGATGCGTTGGCCGCCATGGAATCGCACGCCAGCGCGCCTGTGAGTACCCTGTCCATTTTCGCGACGATGACTGGCTTGGCTGGCTTCGACACCGCGCTGCCCAACGCTCATGCCGACCTGAGCAGCGGGCGCTTGCGGCCCTCGAAGCGGCTCAACACGCACTTCGGTGACTTCGATCTCGATGTCAAGGGCAAGTCCTGCTCGACCCACTGACCGGCATCGGCGCATGGTGGCACTCGATGCGGTTTGTCTTTTCCCAATACCCCTTGCGCCCATGTCGCTAGACGCAAACCCTGCCACCGCAAACCGTGGTTCGCGTCCGCGCCTCGCGGTCGCCGAGTGAGAAATGTGTTGACGCCAAAAAGCCACCGGCTCATCTGGATGCTTGCGGTGAACTGGGCGCTGCTGCTGGCGCCGCCCATCGTGCTGGCCTGCGCGAGCGACATCGGCAAGTTCGGGCCCTGGGCGCCCATCTACAGCGTGACGCTGTCTGCACTGACGCTGGTGCTGCCAATGCTGCTGGTGCAAAGCTGGCGTTCACTGTTCCTGCTGCACCTGCCCCTGTTGTGCCTGTCGCCCCTTTTTGTCTGGTACGTGCTGAATTTTTCGGCCCCACCCGACGAAAACGCCTTCGCGGTTCTGCTGACAAGTTCGCGCGCGGAGTTCGGCAGCTTCGTGAGCCTATTCCACCTGCAGTTGCCCCTGTTGCTCTGCACAGGCGCGGTTGCGCTGTATGCGGCTATCGCCGCCAGCCTCGGGAGGCGGCCTATCCCGGCTGGCCTGCGTCGTGCCACCCGATGGCTGGCCTTGCCCATGCTGGCCCTTCTGCTGTGCATGCCCTCGCGAAGCTCGCGAGGCCTCGACGTCGACATGGGCGAAAACGCGCACAGCTACCTGACGTCCAGCTATCCGCTGGGCGGCCTCATCAGCGTGATCGGCGGGCTCGAAGGCAACGCCCAGGCCTGGGGATTCTTCGAACAACACGAGCCGTACAACGCCCGAGCGACTTTCTCCAGCGATGCGCCGCGCACGCACATCCTTGTCATCGGGGAGTCGGCCCGGGCCGACCGCTTTCATTTGCTGGGCTATCGGCGCCAGACCACGCCGGAGCTGGAGCGCCTGGACGGCCTGCTGGCCTTCACGCGCACCTACTCGACCAGCAATCTGACCTCGCTGGCTGTGCCGATGCTGATGACCGGAAGCGCGCCTGCCAGCTATTCGCCGCAGGCCATCCGCGGCAATCTGGTCGACCTGGCCAACGAAGCCGGCTACTTCACAGCCTGGCTGTCCAACCAGAGCATGGCGCTCTACAAGATCTTCCGGCCGCGACCACAGGTGTGGCGCCAGCCCGTCGACACGGACAACTGGGGCGACACCCATCCCACACCGGACGACGTGCTGCTCGCGCCACTGGATGACGTGCTGAAGAACGACAGTCCGCACAAGTTCATCGTGGTGCATACCTATGGCAGCCATTGGGACTACCTGCTGCGCCTGCCCGACGACGGCTTCTATTTTTCAGGCCGGGACCGCCAATCGGTGGCGGCCGCCATGAAGACCGATCTATCCGGCCGTGTCGCGGCGGATGTCTACGACGACACGATCCTGCGCACCGACTTCGTGCTGAGCCAGATCATTCAGCGCGCGTCGCGCCTCCCGGGCGAGGTCACCGTGACCTACATCCCCGATCATGGCGAGGCATTGATGGCCATGGAAGGCCGCGTCACACACGGGTTCAAAGAATTCAACGTCAGTGAAGTCCATATCCCGCTGCTGTTCTGGGCCAACGCTAAATTCAGGGCGGCCCACGCCGCACAGTGGCAAGCCTTGCAGGCGCACAGGGAACACGTCGTCAGCCAGGACGCGATCTTCCACACCGCCGCGTCTGTGCTTGGTATCGAGTTCCCCGCCCAGGACGCGAGCCGCGACCTGACGTCCAAGGCCTTCCGCCCCATGCCGATCCGGCAAGTTCAGTTCCGCATCGCAGGCACCGCGGAGAGGCGGCGACTGCCAGACGCCCTCGACTGGCCCCTGGCTTGCAAGGCGCTCGAGGCTTGCAACTGAGCAGCAGGCCACTTTTCGGCCTCAATCGTGTACACCACTGCGGCCATTTTGACGACTCCAACCGGGGCGCCTGGCAGCGCAGACCATCCTGAATGGCGCTACCGAGCGTGTCGCCCCATGCCATCATGCGCGCCCATGTCGTCCCAGACCACCGCCTCCGCCGACGCTAGTGCCGACGCCGCGCCGCTCGGCCTCGTTCTCGCCGCCGCGCTGCCACCGCTGCTGGCCTTCAACCAGACGCCTGCGGCCACGCTCTACAACCAGTTGCTGGCGCTTGCCGGCTGGGGGCTGGCCCTGGTGCTGTGGGCCCCTTCCACGCCAGGCTGGCGCGCCGGGCTGAAGAGTCCCGCCGCCATGGCGCTGGCGCTGCTGCTGGCCGCGCCGATGAGCTCCGTCGTGTGGCGCACGCTGCCGCCGTCGCTGGGCCTGAGCGCCACCGCCGTCATCGGCGCCGGCCTGGCCGTGCTGCTCGTGGCACAGGGGCTGTCGCACAAGTCCCGCCAGCTCGCCGCTGAGRCCTTCTGCTGGGGCCTGCTGGTCACGGGCCTTTTGACGGTCGTCGTCTGCATCGTGCAGGTCTTCCTGCCGGCAGTCGCCGATGGCAACTTCATCGCACGCTCCGGCGTGGTGGGCAGCGCGGTGGGCAATCTGCGCCAGCCCAACCACCTGGCCAGCCTGATGATGTGGTCGTCCATCGCCGCCGTCTTCATCACCGAGAAGCGCGGCTGGCGGATGGCATTGGCGCCGCTGCTGTTTGCCTTCACCTTCACTGTCGTGTTGAGCGCCTCGCGCACCGGCTATGCCGGCATCGCGTTGCTGGCCGTGTGGGGCGTGGTGGACCGAAAGCTGTCGCGCAGTGCCCGGCTGTGCCTGCTGGCCACGCCGCTGATGCTGGGCGTCAGCTGGTGGGGCATGTCGCTCTGGTCGGCCGAAAGCGGCCATGCCTTCCGCGCAGCCTCACGCCTATCGGAAGGCGCGGGCTCGCCGTCGCGACTGGCCATCCTGCGTGACGCCTGGGCTCTGACGAAGGCCAACCCGCTGCTGGGAGTTGGCTGGGGGGAATTCAACTTCGCTTGGAGCCTGACGTCCTTCCCGAACCGGMCCATCGCCTTCTTCGACCACACCCACAACATCGCGTCGCAGCTCGCCGTTGAGCTGGGACTGCCCTGGGCGGGCGCCGTGCTGCTGCTGCTGGCCTGGGCGCTGTGGAAGGCGTGGCGCAGTCCCTCCGAGAAGGTGGAAGACACGCCGCTGCGCCGCATGGCGCTGATGATCGTGCTGACCATCGCCCTGCACAGCCTGGTCGAGTACCCGCTCTGGTACGCCTATTTCCTGTTGCCGGCCTGCTTTGCACTTGGCCTCGCTCTCCCTGCCGAAGCGCCGGAAAAGCCGGCGGGCGCCATGCCCTGGCGGATGATCGGCGGCCTGCTGATTGCCGGCAGCGCCTTCGCGGTGTGGGACTACCAGCGCGTCGTCGCCATCTACACGCCCAGTGAGGATGCCATGCCGCTGGGCGCTCGCATCGCCGATGGCCAGCGCTCGCTATTCTTCAACCACCAGGCCGACTACGCGGCCGCCACCAGCCAACCCCCTGGGCCGCTCGCGCTGGAGGCTGCACGCCGCACGGCCTTCAATCTGATCGACGCGCGGTTGCTGATGCACTGGTCGCAATCGCTGGACAAGACCGGTGACCAGGAAGGCGCGCGCTTCCTCGCCGACCGCCTGCGCGAGTTCCRCAATCCGACCGGGGACAACTGGTTCGCCAACTGCGAGATCGCCGCCTCGGCGCCGACCATGCCGCAATGCCAGCCGGCATCGGGCGTCATCGACTGGCGGACGCTACGCTGAAGGCACCGGAGAATCAGCGGCGCGCCAGTCGCCGCTCTTGCCGCCCTGCTTCTGCAGCACCCGCACGTTGCCGATGACCATGCCGCGGTCCGCGGCCTTGCACATGTCGTAGATGGTCAGCAGGCCGACCTGCACGGCGCACAGCGCCTCCATCTCGACGCCGGTGCGGCCCAGCGTCTCGACCTGGGCGCGGCACAGCACGCGGCCGCCGGCTTCGTCCAGATCGAAGTCCACCGCAACGCGAGTGATCGGCAGCGGGTGACACAGTGGCACAAGGTCGGCGCAGCGCTTTGCGCCCTGGATCGCCGCGATGCGTGCCACGCCCAGCACATCGCCCTTCTTGGCCGTGCCGCTGGCGATCAATGCAAAGGTCGCCGGCTGCATGCGAATCTCGCCTGCGGCGACGGCGACACGGTGGGTCTCGGCCTTGGCCGACACGTCCACCATATGGGCCTGGCCCTGGGCGTCGAAGTGAGTCAGCGGGGTCGACATACCAAGAAACATTCAGGAAACCGAGTTGCAGGCATCATAGACAGCCGGCTCCCGCCGGCCGGAGTCTCTGTTCGATGAAGAAGTCACCCGCCTCCCGCGCCCTGCTGACCCTGCTTGCGGCCGCCTGCCTCATCACCACCAGCCCGATCCGGGCCCAGGTCAACCTGCCCGCCCTGGGTGACTCGGTCTCGCAGGATCTCGATGTCGTTGCCGAGCGGCAACTCGGTGAGCGCTACATGCGCATGATCCGCATCGACCCCGCGTGTGTGCAGGACCCCATCCTGCAGGAGTACATGGCCGGCATCTTCGAGCCGCTGGTGGCCGCGTCGCGCAAACTCGGCCATATCGGCGAAGACATCCAGACCCGCTTCGCCTGGGAAAGCTTCCTCGTCGAGGACAAGAGCGTCAACGCTTTCGCGCTGCCGGGCGGCTTCGTTGGCACCCACTTGGGGCTCATCGCGATGACGGTGTCACGCGACGAACTGGCCTCGGTGCTGGCGCACGAGATCTCGCACGTGACGCAGCGCCACATTGCACGCCGCATTGCCGGTGACTCCAAGAACAGCATGGTCGCCATCGCGGGCCTGCTGCTGGGCGTGCTGGCCGCGTCGCGCGGCAACATCGACCTGGCCAATGCCGGCATCGTCGGCGGCCAGGCGGCGGCCACGCAGCTGTCGCTGAACTTCTCGCGCGACATGGAGCGCGAGGCCGACCGCGTCGGCTTCAACGTGCTCGTCGAGGCCGGTTTCGCGGGCAGCGGCATGGTCAGCATGTTCGAGCGCATGGAGCAGGCCTATCACCTGATGGACAACGGCGCCTTCCCGTACCTGCGCTCCCATCCGCTGACGAGTGAGCGCATCGGCGACGCACGCACGCGCCTGGCCCTCGAACCTTTCGCGCGCCCGCGGGGCCTCGCCGAGCATGCGCTGATGGCAGCGCGTTCGCGTGTGCTGATGGACCCCCGCGTCGAGGCCTGGAAGGTACTGGAGAACTACGACGCCGGCGCCCGCAACATCCGCGAGAGCGGCGGCTACGAACAGCTCGGGRCGCGCTATGCCGCGGCGCTGGCGTCCATCAAGCTGCGCAACTTCGACCGCGCAGAGGCCACGCTGCGCAGTGCGGAGGTGACGTTGGAGCTCGTCAACCCCAGCCCCGCCGAGACGGTGGCCGCCAGGCGGCAACTGACCTATCTGCGTGCCGAGCTCGCGCAGGCCCGCGGCCGCCCGATGGAGGGCACCGCCGCGCTGGACACGCTGTCAGGCGAGAAATCCCGCCCCATGCTGATGCAGCGCGTGGGCCTGGCGCTGGCGGCCGGCCCGGGGTCGCCGACCCTGCGCGAGGCCGCGGATGCACTGCAGACCCATGTCAGCCTGGAGCCGCGGGACTCCCTGGCCTGGGCCCAGCTCGCACTGATCTGGCAGAAGCTGGGCCAGCCGCTGCGGGCCGTGCGGGCCCAGGCCGAGGTGCATGCCGCCGCCGGCGACTTGAACGGTGCCATCGACCGCATGCGCTCAGGCCTGCGCCAGTCACGCGGGCCGGATGCCGACCAGGTCGAAGCCTCCGTCATCGACGCCCGGCTGCGCGCCCTGGTCTATGAGCGCCAGTCGCTCCTGGGCGAGATGTACCGCGGCCGCTACATCCCGCCGGACGTCGAACTGCCAAATTAAGCGGCCTGCAAACGCTGCTCTTCCTGGTACAGCGCGAACTCCTCGCGCAGCGCCCGTGCCACCGCCTCGCGCTGGCCGATGCGGCGGTGATAGACCTTGACCGCGGGCCATCCGCCCAAGTCCACGCCGGCATAGGGCGCCCAGTTCAATACGACGGCGAGGTAGATGTCGGCGATGCCATAGCTGCCCTCCAGGTATTCGTGCTGCTGCAGATGAGCTTGCAGGACGCCCAGGCGCAGCGCCGCCTTGTCCATCGAATAGGCCTTCACGTCGGCGCTGGCCTTGGGATCGAGCAGCGGCACGAAGACGGCCTTGTGCAGTTCGGTGCCGATGAAGCCCAGCCATTGCCGCACACGGGCGCGCGCATCGGCTTCGGCGGGCAGCAGGCCCGCCGCCGGGAAGGCCTCGGCCAGATATTGCAGCACCGCGGCGTTCTCGTTCAGCAGCCAGCCCTCGGGGGTGCGCAGCGCCGGCACCTGCCCCATCGGGTTGACCTGCCAGTAGTCGCGGCCGTCCAGCGTGCGCTTGGCCTTGCCGTCCACCTGCGTGAAGCGCGCATCGGCACCTACTTCATACAGCACGGTGCGGCTCGCCAGCGAACAGGCCATGGGGGAAAAGAACAGCTCCATCAAGATCTCCAACAGTGTTTTTGTACTGTATTGAATAGAATTCACTGCCGTCAATGAATTTCATGCGCCGTGGTACAAAAATCTGAAGATGAGGCCAAGCCAACCCCGCGCCCTCGCGGGCGGCCACGCAGCTTCGACACCGAGGCCACGCTCGCGCAGGCCACGCTGGCCTTCTGGCAGCGCGGCTATGCAGCGACGTCGTTGGATGACCTGAGCCATGCCACCGGCCTGAACCGGCCCAGCCTGTATGGCGCCTTCGGGGACAAGCACGCCCTCTATCTGCTGGCGCTGCGCCTGTATACCGAGCAATCCAATGCCGCCATCGCCGCGGCGTTGGCGGACCGTTCGCTGCGCGATGGCCTGCTGCGCGTCTACGAGTTGGCGCTGCAGCTCTACTACCCGCCCGACGAGGCCGCGCGGGGTTGCCTGCTGATTGGCACGGCGGCCACCGAGGCGCCGCGGGACGAAGCCATTCGCCAGCAGCTCGGCGATTCGCTGCGCGGTTTCAACACCGCTTTCGAGGCGCGTCTGCAGCGGGCAGTGACCGACGGCGAGCTGCCGCCCGGCACCGATGTGGCGATGCGCGCCCAGCTCGCATCGGCGGTGCTGCATTCGATGGCACTGCGCGCCCGCGCTGGCGATGCGCGCGAGGACTTGGCCGGCTTCGCGGCGGCCAGCCTGGACTTCGTCTGCCGCTGAGTTTTCAGTTTGCGGGCCGAGCGCTGGGCCGCTCCCGAGCCGGCCCGCT
>NZ_JBFULE010000142.1:0-9745 GCF_056400485.1 Roseateles sp. P5_B10 | reverse complement strand
AGCCGCGAGCACATCGCCTGACGGGCCGGCTTGGGAGCGGCCCGGCGCTCGGCCCCAGAGAGGCGTTACTTCATCGTGTAGCCGCGGCCGTCCATGCAGGCTTCGATGGCGCGGTTGAACACGCTGCTGTCGGCCTGCGCGTTCGGCTGCGTCGTCGCCCAGCGGTTGCAGTCGCGGCGGTCGTTCTCCAGTTGCTCGGGCGACTGGCCGTTGCGCGGATAGACGATGGGTTCGGGCCTCGGCGCCGGGGCCGCAGGTGCCGGCATCACCTGGGCCGTGGCGGCTTCGGGCGGCGGTGTCGTGACGACGTAGCCTTCCGGCACCGGCCGGTAGTAGACGCCGTTGGCGTAGTAGTAGGGCAGGCCGCCCAGCGTCAGCGTCACATAGGACGGCGGTAACAGCGGGATGACGACGCCGACCGGTGGCAGCACGACGCGGTAGCGCGGGCCATAGGGCTGATACCAGACACCGCCATGGAACCAGTAGCGCCCCGGGCCGGCGCCGATCATGACCGAGCCGTAGGGCACGTGGGGTGCCACATAGCCGGGCGCGGGGTAGTAGTGGTCGTGGTGGTAGCGGTTGTCGAACACCATGCCGATGTTGGCGCGAACGCGCACGTCGGCGTGGGCGGCCGGTGCGGCCAGAACAGCGGTCAGCGCCAGCAGGGCCGCAGCAGAGGAATGGAGCAGAGTCTTCATCGTCTTCAACCCGAAGTCAGGGGTGGATTGCCAACGCCGTCAGCGTCGCGCGGGTGCACTGCGGTGGCATTGCGGCCACGTAAAGTTCACCGCTTCCTGTTCCCAGCCTGTCGCACCGCCATGATCGAACTGTTTTACTACCCCAGCAACGCGAGCTTCGCGCCCCATCTCCTGCTCGAGGAAATGGGCATTCCCTACACGCTGCGCCAGGTGGACCGTGCCAACAACGAGCACAAGTCGCCGGCCTATCTGAAGCTCAACCCGAACGGCGTGATCCCCGTGCTGGTCGACGGTGATCTCGTGCTCTACGAGACGGCCGCCATCCTGATGCATCTGGCCGACTGCCACGCCGGCTTTGCGCCAGCGCCCGGCACCGCCGAGCGGGCCCAGTACTACAAGTGGATGGTCTGGCTGACCAACACGCTGCAGGCCATGCTGATCCACTATTTCTACCCCGACCGCATGGCCGCCAACGCCGACGAGGTGAAGGCCCGTGCCGAGGCGCAGATCGCGCCCATGCTGGACCAGATGGATGCCGAGCTGGCCCGCCATGGCGGCGACTGGTTCCTGGGTGACCAATTCACGGCCATCGACCCGCTGGCCTTCATGCTGTGCCGCTGGACGCGCATGCAGGCCAACCCGGCCAAGACGCGGCCGGCCCTGGGCGCCTATCTGAAGCGGGTGTTCGAGCGGGCGGCAACGCAGCGCGTCGTGGCCAAGGAAAAGCTGCCGGATCCCGTCTATTGATCAGTCGAGAGTCTGCCGGTAGCGCAGCAATGCGATGCCACCCGCCGCGGCCAGAAAGGCCAGCATGGGCCACAACTCCGGCAGCAGCTCGGCTGCGCCCGAGCCCTTGAGCATGACGCCGCGCACGATGCGCAGGAAGTGGGTCAGCGGCAGCACCTCGCCGAGGTATTGCGCCCATTGCGGCATGCCGCGAAAAGGGAACATGAAGCCCGACAGCAGCATGGAAGGCAGGAAGAAGAAGAAGGTCAGCTGCAGGGCCTGCAGCTGGTTCTGTGCCAGCGTCGAGAAGGTGAAGCCCACGCCCAGGTTGGCCAGCATGAAGACGCCGATCATGGCCAGCAGCAGCGTGACGCTGCCCACCATGGGCACGTTGAACAGTGCAAAGGCCGCGCCGAGGATGACGCCCAGTTGCACATAGCCCAGCACGATATAGGGCAGGATCTTGCCGGCCATGACCTCGAAGGGCCGCACCGGCGTGGCCAGCAGGTTCTCCATCGTGCCGCGCTCGCGTTCGCGCGTCATGGCCAGCGCCGTCAGCATGACCATGGTCATCGTTAGGATGGTGCCGACCAGACCCGGCACGATGTTGTAGCGGGACAGGCCTTCCGGGTTGTAGCGGCGCTGGATGCGCACCTCGAAGGGCAGGGGCTGTGGTGCCCGCGAGGCCAGGGCACCGCGCAGGTCGCGGTTCAGCGCCGTCTGGCCGAGTTGGCTCAGCGCGGCGATGGCGTTGCCGCCGGCCGACGGGTCGGTCGCGTCGGCCGCGATCAGCACGGCCGGTTTCTCGCCGCGCACGACGCGGGCGCCGAAGTCGTCCGGCACGACGACGAGGAACTGGATGTCGCCGCGCTGCAGCAATGCGTCGCCGCGCGACTCCGCGATGCCGCTCTCGACGACGTGGAAATAGCCGCTCGTCTGCAGCGCCGCGACCAGGCTGTGCGCCATGGGGCTGGTGTCCTGCGACACGACGGCCGTGGGCAGGCCCTTGGGGTCGGTGTTGATGGCATAGCCGAACAGCACCAGCTGCATGATGGGCACGCCCACCGCCATCGCGAAGGTGAGCTTGTCGCGCAGCATCTGCTGCACTTCCTTCAGCGCGATGGCGAAGATGCGGGCCAGGGCTTGCATCAGGACGCGGCCTCGGCGAAGTTGTCGGTCGCTTGCCCGACCAGTTTGACGAAGGCGTCTTCGAGATCCTTGGCACTGGCCTCCTTCACGATGGACGCTGCAGTGCCGCGAGCGAGGATTCGGCCATAGGCGATGTAGACCAGTTCATCGCAGCGCTCGGCCTCGTCCATGTAATGCGTCGACACGAGCACGGTGATGCCTTCCTGAGCGAGCTGGTGGATCTGGTCCCAGAACTCGCGCCGCGCCTTGGGGTCGACGCCGGCCGTGGGTTCGTCCAGCAGCAACAGGCGAGGTTTGTGCAGCAGGCAGGCGGCCAGCGCCAGGCGTTGCTTCCAGCCACCGGACAGCGCGCCGGCGAGCTGCTTCTCGCGGGTCTTGAGCCCCAGCCGCTCCAAAGCCGTATCGACGGCCTCGCGGCGGTTCTCCATCGAGAACAGGCGCGCGATGAAGTCCAGGTTCTCGCGGATCGACAGGTCTTCGTAGAGGCCGAACTTCTGCGTCATGTAGCCAACCTGGCGCTTGACCTCGGCGGCCTGGCGGCGGAAGTCCAGGCCCAATACCTTCCCTTCGCCGGCGTCGGGCGTCAGCAGGCCGCACAGCATGCGCAGCGACGTGGTCTTGCCGCTGCCATTGGGGCCAAGGAAGCCGACGATGCGGCCGGTGGCGACCTGCATGTCGACGCCGTCGACCACCTTGCGGTTGCCGTAGGACTTGCTCAGTCCCCGGACATCAATGGCCAGCTCGAGGTCGCTGGCCCCTCGGTCGCGGTGTACCGCGCCCGATCCCCCGAGGGGATGCGCGCCGGCTTGGGGCGGCCCTGCGCTCGGCGCCGTCATGGCGTGACATCCAACGGCTGCCCCGGATGCAGGCGCTCCGCGTCCTCGGCCTTCACCGGCCGCGCCTCGACAAGGAAGACGAGTTTGTCGCGCTGCTGGTTGGAGTAGATGACTGGCGGCGTGTATTCCGGGCCGGCGGCGATGAAGCTGATGCGCGCGGGAATGGCCGCGCCGCAGCCGTCGCAGCGCAGGTTCACCGGCGCATCCAGCTTCAGGCCGCCGAGCGCCGACTGCGGCACGTAGAAGCGCGCCTTGCGGTTGGCCGGCGGCAGCAGGGCCAGCACGGGTTGGCCGGCGGCCACCCACTCGCCGGGACGCAGGAAGACGTCCTGCACGCGTGCCGGCATGGGTGCGCTCTGGCGCTTCTGCTCGACGCGCCAGGCCGTCTGCGCGCGGCTGCTCTGGGCTGCGTCAGCCAGAGCGTGGGCGGCATTGCGCTCGTCATCCCGCGCCGGCAGCCGGCCCACTTGCAACGCGGCGTCCAGCTCCATCACGCGAGCACGGGCCTGGGCCAGCACCGTCGCGGCGTCGTCGACGCGAGCCTGGGCGACGAAGCCCCGGCCTAACAACTCCTGCTGGCGCGTCAGGTCGATGCTGGCCAGGCGTTCGGCGGCGCGGGCCTGGTCGAGTTGAGCCTTCGTGACGGCCAGCTCGGGGCCGCGCCGGCCCTTGTCGGCGTTCAGTGCCTGGGCCTGCGCGCTTCTGGCGCGTGCGCTGGCCTCGGCGTCGGCGGCGACCTCAGGTGTCGCGTCCAGTTCGAACAGCGCCTGGCCGGCGGTGACGGCCTCGCCGGAGCGAACGGCCAGCGTGGCCAGCCGACCGGCCACCGGCGGCGCGATATAGACCAATTCGGCCTCGGCATAACCCGTCCAGCCCTCGGGCGGCTTGTCGCCGCAGCCGACCAGCAGCACGGCGAGCAAGGGAAGGATTCGTTTCATGTCGACTCCTCAGACGCCGCTGGCCAGGCCGAGCAGCGCCCATTCGATGCGCCGTTGCAAGGCCGCATCCGACAGCACCTCGTCGTCCACCGCGGCCAGCAGCGCGGGGGGGACAACATCGATGGATTTCATGCCGCCGGCCAGCACGACCGGCGCGACGACAGCGCCCATCAGGAAGGAAAAGCGCGTCAACAGCGGCTGTGGCGTGAGGCGCCCTTGCGCCTCGGCCTCCTGCATCAGCGCCATCAGCACGCCCAGGTGGCGTGGCGCATTCGCGCGCAAGAAGTCCTGGGCCACGGCCTGGCCGGCTTGCGCATCGGCCCAGACGCGCGCGATCAGCGGCCGGTGCTCGCGCACAAAGCGCGCCACGCCCAGCAGCGCGGCGGCCAGGCGCTCCATGACATCGCCGTCGCCAGAACTCGTCAGCGACAGGGCGCTGAACATCTCCTCGTAATGCCGCTGCAGCAGCGCGCGCAGGAAGGCGTCCTTGCTGCCGAAGTGGTAATGGACCATGGCGGGGTTGACGCCGGCCGCCTCGGCCACGCGGCGCACCGACAGGCCGGCGCAGCCAAGCGCGGGGTAGAGGGCGGCGCCGGCGGCGAGCAAGGCCTGGTCCTGATCCTGGCTGGGGCGGGGCATGTCGGCGATTATTGGTCAAGTGTTCAGTAACTACAAGTTGCGGCAAAAGGTCTCTTGCCATCACCGGCCGCTTCACTAGCATGCAGAGAACGAGGCCGGTGCCCAAACGGCCTCAGCTAGGAGACAACCTCATGGACCTCGCCACCTGGATGCGCAGCTTCACCATCCGCACCCGCATGCACGGCGCCATCGCCATGGTGCTGTTGATGTTTGCTGCATTGGGAGTGACCGGCCTGCTCGGCGGCCGCCAGTTGATGGCGCTCAATGTCGACGTCACCACGCATGCGATGCGCGACCTGCAGCACCTGGCCGCCATCCGCCAGGGGCTGGCCGACGTGCGGCTGGAGGAAAAGGAGATGGTCATCGCCTACGAGACGCCCGAGCAGGTCAAGCAGTTCCGCCAGCGCTGGGACGCGGCAGCCCAGCGCCTGGTCGCGGCGCTGCAGGGCCTGCAGGAGGGCACGCGGGAGGAGAACAAGGCCGTGGCGGCCGAGGCGCTGAAGTTTCTGCAGGACTACCGCACGGCGGCCCAGCCGGTGCTCAACCAGATCGAGGCCGGCGGCTTTGACACCGCCARGGTGGCCGACCGCATGTTGAACCGGCCCAAGGCAGCGATGCGCGAGACCGAGAAGCGCGTTGAGAGCATCGCCGCCCTCATCGATGCCCAGGCCAAGGCCACCGAGGCCGAGTTCGGCGCCGAGATGGGCCGCATCGCCTGGCGATCGCTGGCCGTGCTGGTCCTCGTCATGGTGCTCGTCGTGCCGCTCACGCTGATCAACTCGTCCACCATCACCAGCCCGATGCGCTATGCCGGCAGCGTGGCCCAGTCCATCGCCAGCGGCGACCTGAACAACGCCATCCGTATCGTCGGTCGCGACGAAGCCTCCGAACTGTTGCGCGCCCTGGATGCGATGCAATCCAGCCTGCGCGACCTGGTGCGGCAGGTGAAGACCTCGGCGATGAGCATCGAGACGGCCAGCACCGAGGTCGCCTCGGGCAACCAGGACCTGAGCCAGCGCACCGAGCAGGCGGCGTCCAGCCTGCAGCAGACGACCAGTTCGATGGAGGACCTGACCAGCGGCGTGCGCCATGGCGCCGACGCTGCCGGCAAGGCCCGCCAGCTGGCCGAAGGCGCAGCCGAGGTGGCGCGCCGCGGCGGCCAGGAGGTGGCCGACGTCGTCGCGACGATGGAGCAGATCAACACCAGTTCGCGCCGCATCGGCGACATCCTCGGGCTGATCGACAGCATCGCCTTCCAGACCAACATCCTGGCGCTGAACGCGGCCGTCGAGGCGGCACGCGCCGGCGAGCAGGGGCGCGGCTTCGCGGTCGTCGCCAGCGAGGTTCGCCTGCTCGCGCAGCGCTCGGCCGACGCGGCGCGCGAGATCAAGTCGCTGATCTCGGCCAGCCTGGAGCGCACCGAGACGGGCTCCCGGCTCGTGCAGCATGCTGGCACCACCATGCAGGAGATCGTCGACAACGTGCAAAAGGTCAGCGACATGATCGGCGAGGTGGCGGCCGGTGCGGCCGACCAGAGCTCGCGCATCGGCCAGATCAACGGCGCCGTCAGCCAGCTCGATCACATGACGCAGCAGAACGCTGCGCTGGTGGAGGAGTCCGCCGCCGCCGCCGACAGCCTGCGCCAGCAGCTGCAATTGCTGACGGGCGCGGTGGCGCAGTTCAGGCTCGACGGGAACGCCTAGAATCCGCCGCATAGCGCCGATTTGTTCCGGATTGCGGGCGCTCAATAAATGCCGCTAAACAGGGCTCCGATCAACCGGCGTCCCGCAACAGTGGCGCCGGTTTTTTTATTGGAGTGAGGCCATGACGGGCCGTAGCGTCGGCGACGTGTCGCCGCAGAGTTTTCATTTCGACGAACCACTGCCGCTGCGCAGCGGGGCCAGCCTGCCGGCCTACGACCTGATGGTCGAGACCTATGGCCAGCTCAATGCCGAGCGCAGCAATGCCGTGCTGGTCTGCCATGCGCTGAATGCCAGCCACCATGTCGCCGGAACCCTGGCCGGCCAAGCCAAGAGCGAGGGCTGGTGGGACAACCTCATCGGCCCGGGCAAGCCGCTGGACACCGACAAGTTCTTCGTCATCGGTGTCAACAACCTCGGTTCCTGCTTCGGCTCGACCGGCCCCATGCATGTCAACCCCRCCACGGGCCGGGCCTGGGGCGCCGACTTCCCCGTCGTCACCGTGCAGGACTGGGTGGATGCCCAGGCCCGCCTGGTCGAGCGCTTCGGCATCCTGAAGCTGGCGGCCGTGCTGGGCGGGTCCCTGGGCGGCATGCAGGCGCTGGATTGGGCGCTGCGCTATCCCGAGCGCGTGAGCCACTGCATTGCCGTGGCGACCGCGCCGAATCTGTCGGCGCAGAACATCGCTTTCAACGAGGTCGCGCGCCGCGCCATCGTCACCGACCCCGATTTTCACGGCGGCCACTTCTACGCCCACGGCGTGGTGCCCAAGCGCGGCCTGCGCGTGGCGCGCATGATCGGCCACATCACCTACCTGAGCGACGACGTCATGGCCGAGAAGTTCGGCCGCGAGCTCAAGGGTGGCGCACTGGGCTATTCGACCCAGGAYATCGAGTTCCAGATCGAGAGCTATCTGCGCTACCAGGGTGACAAGTTCAGCGACTACTTTGACGCCAACACCTATCTGCTCATCACTCGCGCCCTCGACTACTTCGACCCCGCCTCCGAGCATGGCGGCGACCTGACGCGCGCCTTCGCGACCGCTCGCGCCAAGTTCCTCATCGTCAGCTTCACGACCGACTGGCGCTTCTCGCCCGACCGTTCACGCGAGATCGTCAAGGCCCTGCTCGACAACCGGCTGGACGTGTCCTATGCGGAGATCGACGCGCCGCATGGTCACGACGCCTTCCTGCTCGACGATCCGCGCTATCACGGTGTGCTGGGGGCCTATTTCGAGCGCATCGCCACGAGCCTGGAGCGGCCCGCCGGCTTGCAGCTGAAGGGGGTGGCCATATGAGCTTCGACCCGGCCATCGCGGCGCTGGTGCCGCCCGGCTCACGTGTGCTCGACCTGGGCTGCGGCACAGGCGAGCTGCTCGAGCACCTCATCAAGCACAAGGGCTGCAGCGGCTACGGTGTGGAGCTGGACGACGCCAACCTGCTGGCCTGCGTGAAGCGCGGTGTCAACGTCATCCAGCGCAACCTGGAAGAGGGCCTGGCCATCTTCGAGGACCAGAGCTTCGACGTCGTGCTGCAGCTGGAGACGCTGCAGAACCTGCGCAATGCCGAAGCCATGCTCAAGGAGACGGCGCGCGTGGGCAAGATGGGCATCGTCAGCTTCCCCAACTTCGCCCACTGGCCCAACCGGCTGCAGGTGCTGTTCGGGCGCATGCCAGTCACCCGAGCCCTGCCCTACGAGTGGTACGACACGCCCAATATCCGCGTCGGCACCTTTGCCKACTTCGGCGTGCTGGCGCGCAAGAACCGGCTCAAGATCCTGGACAGTTTCGGCCTGCAGGATGGCGGCGTGGTGCGCACGCGGCCCAATCTGATGGCCAGCGTGGCGGTGTTCAAGTTCGAACGAGAGTGAGCACCCGGCCGGCGCGCAACGGACTCAAACCCTAGCCCACGGCGCGCCTTGATTCGCTAGGCTCGCTACATGTTGCGCGCTCGTTTCCTCGCCTCCATGCTGGCTGCCGGTGTGGCGCCCTGGGTGCGGGCTGAGGCCGCGCCGCTGCGCTTCGTCTACCCGCGCGTCAACGACCAGGGCGAAGAGGCCTTCGGCTTCCAAGGGCTGCGCCTGGCGCTGCAGAAATGGGGGCGGCCCTTCGAGCTGTTGCTGGCGCCCACGTCCACCAACTACCGGCGCTCGCTGTACCAGCTTGAGACGGGCGAAATCGACGTGATAGACATGGGCACCAGTCGAGCCTTCGAAGCCCGTTTTCAGCCGGTGCACCTGCCTGTCGACCGAGGCCTCAGTGGCTGGCGACTGTTGCTGATCCGTGCCGGCATGGTGCCCGCGTTCCGCGCGGTGCACGACCTGGCCGGCCTCGCCCGGCTGCGTGCCGGTCAGGGCCAGGACTGGCCCGATACGCAGTTGCTGCTCGCCGCCGGCCTGGGGGTCGTCAGCGGCAGCGACCTGCCGACGTTGTTCCGCCAGCTGCAGGCGGGCCGCTTCGACTACTTGCCCCTGGGTCTGAATGAGATCCACGGCCTGCTGACCCAATGGCAGGCGTTGGCGCCGGATGCCGTCGTGGAGCCCGACCTCGCCCTGGTCTACCCGTTCGCGCGCCTGCTCTTCGTGCGTCGCGGGGACGGCGAGCGCCACGCGGCCATCACCGAGGGGCTGACGCGGGCCTTCGAAGACGGCTCGTTCAACACGCTGTTCGCTGCCCGGCATGCGGGGCTCGCGCAGGCCCGGTTGGCCGAGCGCCGCGTGCTGCAGATCGACAACCCCGGGCTGAGTGAGGCAACGCGTGCTATCCCGGCGCGCTACTTCATCCGGCCCTAGGAGGCTGTCGGGCTTGGGGTCGGGTGCGCGTTGGGCCTGCAAGGGTGCTGAGACAAGGCGCAAAGCGCAGCGGTACCGGGCGTACCGCGAGCATTTGCAACGCAGGATCGGCGCCCTTGCAGGCCCAACCCGCAGGGCCAGGGCGATTTGCGGGGCGATCCGGCGTTGCGAACTCGTTGTGTGGCCCGCCACACGCCTCGCCCGCGCCTTGTCTCACCCCGCAACTCGCCCTGGCGCGCACCCGACCCCAAGCCCGACAGCCTCCTAGG
>NZ_JBFULE010000141.1:0-9912 GCF_056400485.1 Roseateles sp. P5_B10 | reverse complement strand
TGGAGGACTGTGGGTTCAGCTGCGGCGACGGCGCACGCCGACCGCGACGACCAGTGCCAGGCTGGTCAGTGCCAGGCCCGTGGGCTCGGGCAGGCCGAAGACCTCGACCGCCGTACCCTGCACGCCAACCGTGAAGCCATTCCAGTACTCGTTGGTCAGGCTGTTCCAGGTGACGGTGTCGAAGYTGCCCTTGAAGCGGATGGCGCCGTGGGGCTCGCCGCTGCCGATAAGCTGGTACTCGAACACGCCGCCGCCGTGGTCGATGACGTTCTTGGTGACATTGCCGCAACCCCAGTAGCCGCAGCCGACGCTGAGGATGTCGAAGTCCTGGTCGAAGCCGTAGCCGTTGCCGTTCAGGCTGATGAAGGCAAACACCGGATTGGCGATGGCCTGGGAGAAGTGCAGCGTCTGTGAGCCGGCAGCCGCCAGTGCGATCTGGTCAGAGCCGGTAGGCCGGTTGTCGACGGCGCTGCTGGTGTAGGACGTGCCGTAGGCCCAATAGTCGAAGCCGCTGCCGGTGTCGTAGAAGCCGACGCCCTGGCGGTTGGTATAGGTCACGTTGACCGTGGCGGTGGTCGTCGTGATGACGCCATAGCCCTCGAAGCCGGYGGCGTTGGGATTGCTGCTTTGCCAGTCGGTCCAGTAGACGGGTGCGGCCTGGGCAAACGCGGTGCCTGCGAGGAGGGCGGTGGCAAGCAGATGCTGAAGAGTTCTCATGGCGCCGCCCTCGAAAGAAGAAATGATCTATGGCACGCAAACTTCGCGCCATTGCCCATTCTTCCTGGGCGGCAAGCGGCCGCTTCGCGCGACGGAGAGCACGACTGTCAGCTGCGTCGACACCCCGTGAACAGGGGGTCGGCTGCCCTCAGGCCCGCAGCGGCAGGCTGCGCCGGCGCTCGCCCGTCAGCGCGAACCAGGCATTGGCCAGGGCTGGCGCAACCGGCGGCAAGCCAGGCTCGCCGACGCCGCTGGGCAGGCCGTCGCTGGGCATCAGATGGGTCTCGATGACAGGGCATTGGGCCAGCGTCATCAGCGGGTGGTCGGGGAAGCTCTTCTGCTGCACCTCGCCGCCCACGATGTCGATGCGTCCCCACAGCGCGGCTGTAAGCCCGAAGATGATGCAGCTCTCCATCTGGCGCACGACGATGCTGGGGTTGACGACAGTGCCGCAGTCGACGGCGCAGACGACCCGCTTCACGCTGGGCCCCTGGTTCCGCGTCACTTCCACGACCTGGGCCACGACGCTGCCAAAGCTCTCGTGCACGGCCACGCCACGCGCCACGCCCGTTGGCAGTGGCTGCCCCCAGCCGGCCGCCTCGGCCGCGCGCCGGAGCACGGCCTGGTGGCGCGGCAGGCCCTCCAGCAGCGCCAGGCGAAAGGCCACCGGATCGGCCTTGGCGGCGTGGGCCATCTCGTCGATGAAGCTTTCCTTGAAGAAGGCGTGGTGGGAATGACCCACGGCGCGCCACATGCCGACCGGCACGCCGCTGTGCGTGGCCTGGTGGGCGACGCGCGTGTTGGCGATGGCATAGGCCAGGTCGAAGAATCCTTCGGAGGCCGTCTTGTCGGGCGCGTCGCCACGCTTGAAGAGGGCGGCCGGCGCGCGGCCATCGGGAAAGGCGTTGCGGTTCAGCACGTCCAGCGTCGGCGCCAGCCCGGGCATGACGCGCTCGGCCCAGCGCGGCAGCAGGGCGTCCGCGGCATTGGTGATGGCCAGCGCCACAGGGCGGCCTTGGGCGTCCAGCCCACCCTGCAGTACGGCCACCTCGGCGGGGCGATAGAAGTCGTGCGTCATGTCCTCCTCGCGCGACCAGACCAGCTGCACCGGCAGCCCACCCATCTCCTGCGCGACGCGCACGGCCTGGCCGATGAAGTCCACCTCCAGCCGCCGGCCGAAACCGCCGCCGAGATAGGTCACGTGCACCGTCACCGCTTCCGGCGCCACGCCGGCCACGCGCGCGGCGACGTCGCGCGCAAAGCCCGGCACCTGGGTCGGCGCCCAGACGCTGACGTGGCCGTCCAGCACCTGGGCGGTGCAGTTCATCGGCTCCATGGTGGCGTGAGCGAGATGAGGCGCGCTGTAGACGGCCTCCACCTTCGTCGTTGCCCCGGCCAGCGCGGCTTTCACGTCACCCTGCTTCAGGAAGGCGAAGCCATCGCCGGCTTCGTGAGCGCGGCGCGCCTCACTCTCCAGCGACGCGAGGATGGCCCTGGAATCCAGCCTGCCGTTCGGCGGCGGCTGCCATTGCACGTCCAGCGCCTTGGCGGCCTCCAAGGCATGCCAAGTGGTGCGGGCGACGACGGCATAGGCCGCCGTGGAGCCCGCGATGGGGCCGAGGGCCACGACGCGCAGCACGCCGGGCCGCGCACGCACCGCGTCGACGTTGGCTGGCCCCAGGCCGCCGCCCAGCATGGGGCAGTGGCGAATGGCAGCGAAGACCTGGCCATGCTCGCGCACGTCCAGCCCGAAGCGCGCACTGCCGTCCACCTTGGCGGCCAGGTCCAGGCGCGGCAGGGCCTGGCCGATCTGCGTCCACTGGCTGCGCGGCTTCAGCGCCACGTCGCCAGGCGGCGTCAGCGCCGCCTGGGTGGCGAGCTCGCCATAGTGGCTGAGCGCGCCGCTGGCATGGTGGATGACGCCGGCCTTGACCGACAGCTCGGCCACCGGCAGCTTGTGCTTCAGCGCCGCGGCGCCCAGCAACTGGGCGCGCGCCGTGGCGGCGGCCAGGCGCAGTGCATCCCAGGCGTCGGCGACGGTCGAGGAGCCACCCGTCAGGTTCAACCCGAGCTCGCGTGCGACCYTGGCCGTGACCCAGGACGAGAACCTGAAGGCGCGGCGCTCGTGGTCGCGTGGGCCGAAAGGGATATTGCCCAGGGAGGTGG
The DNA here is from genome assembly GCF_056400485.1 of Roseateles sp. P5_B10. Lineage (NCBI taxonomy): Bacteria > Pseudomonadati > Pseudomonadota > Betaproteobacteria > Burkholderiales > Sphaerotilaceae > Roseateles > Roseateles sp. P5_B10. The sequence continues at coordinate 7,029 of NZ_JBFULE010000141.1, read as the reverse complement.
CGATATTGCCGTAGATGGCGTCATGGCCGGCTGGCGTCAGGCGCACCGTGTGCAGCGGCACGTCGAGCTCTTCCGCCACCAGTTGCGCCAGTGCGGTATGCACGCCCTGGCCCATCTCGCTGCGGTTCATGGCCAGCAGCACCGTGCCATCGGCGGCGATCTTGATCCAGCCATTCAGCCCGACCTCGCCTTCGACCGGCGGCAGCGTGTGGGCGTTGCCCAGGCGTGAGCGTGGCGGCATGAAGCCCCAGCCGACGATCAGCGCCCCCAACGCGCCAGCCCCGGTCAAGAGCAGCGTCCGTCGCTTCATGTCGACCCCTCGCCCGATGGGTACATCGGTCGGCCTTGCAGGCCGCGCTGCGGTCGGTGCCGCAGCTCTTCGGCAGGCATCGCCAGCCCACCGGGCTGGCGAAGTCGGGCCTCAGCCCCCGAGGGGATGCGGGCCGGCTCGGGAGCGGCCCAGCGCTCGGCCCGCCTCATGGCTTGGCCTTCATCTGTCTGGCCACTTGCTTGATCGCGGCGCGCACGCGCGGGTAGGTGCCGCAGCGGCAGAGGTTGGTCATCGCCGCGTCGATGTCGGCGTCGCTGGGGGCCTTGTTCTTGGCCAGCAGCGCCGCGGCGGCCATCAGCATGCCGCTCTGGCAGTAGCCGCATTGCGGCACCTGCTCGGCCAGCCAGGCGAGCTGCAGCGCGTGAGGGCGGTCCTTGCTTCCCTCGCCGGGCGCCGGGCCGCTCCCAAGGCCGGCGGCGCCCCCTCGGGGGGCAGCCTGCGTACCCGCAGGCGTGGGGGCCATGAGCCCTTCAATGGTCGTGACGGACTTGCCCGCGACAGCGCCCACCGGTGTCACGCAGGAACGCGTTGCTGCGCCGTCGACATGCACCGTGCAGGCGCCGCAGGCGGCAATGCCGCAGCCGAACTTGGTGCCGGTCAGGTTCAGGCCGTCGCGCAGCGCCCACAGCAGCGGCATCGCCGGGTCGCTGGCGATGCCTGGCAGCGTCATGGCCTGGCCGTTTACTTTCAGTTCCATCAAGGCGGGCCCGGGTGGGGCGAAACATCAAAACAGCAGCGCAGGATAGCGGGCAGGACCGAAAATACAGGCATGAGCCTCCCTCAAGATGCAACAGCGCCCGGCCTGCTGTTCGCCCTGCTCCCTGACAGCGGCATCGCCCCCGATGGCCCCGACACCCTCGCACCGCTGGCCGCGGCCCTGCATGCCCAATATCCCAACGCGCTGACGCTCAATCTGCACCCGCCCCTGCGCGACGCCGAGGGCCGCTGCCGCTGGTGGCTGGACGCTGCGCCCGGCGCCGAGGGCGTCAGCGCTGCGCTGCCCCATCTGATCGAGCGCCTGCGCCTGGAGGCCCGCAAACTGGATCTTCCCTGGCAGCGCGTTGCGCTGGCCGGTGTTGGCGACGGCGCGTTGCTGGCGCTGGAGGYCGTGCAGGCTGAACCCGAACTCGTCGGCCGCGTGCTGGCCTTTGCCGGCGGCTACCTGGCCCGGCCGGAACATGCGCCGCAGGACGTCTGCGTGCACCTGCTGCATGGGCTGGCGGACCAGCGCTTCCCCTACCGCCACCTGGTGGACGCAGCCCAGTCCCTGGTCGACCTCGGCGCCGATGTGACGGCCGATCTGCTGCCCCATCTCGACCATGGCCTGCACCCGGCCCTGATCGACAAGGCCATGGAGCAGTTGCGCACCTTCATTCCCTCGCGGCTGTGGCGCGAGGCGGTGGTGGCGGCGCAGGAGAGCGAAAAGACCGCGAGCTAAGCCGCTGCGATGGCCCGCGCGGCCAGCTCCGGGATCAGCGCCGCACGATAGGCCGCCGTGCCGTGTAGATCGCTGTTCAGCCCAGCGGCGCTGACCCTGACCGCACGTGCCGTGGCCGCGCTCCAGTCGCGGCCGAGCGCCGTCTCCAGCTCGCTGCAGCGGAACACACCCGGCCCAGCGCCGGTGACCGCCACGCGCACGCCGCCGTCCAGGCGCGCCACGAACACGCCCACCAGCGAGAAGCGCGAGGCCGGCTGCTTGAACTTCTGCCAGGCGGCCGCCTTCGGGATGGGGAAGCTGACCGCGGTGATCAGCTCGCCGTCCTGCAGCGCCGTCGTGAACAGGCCCTGGAAGAAGTCGTCGGCGGCGATCTGGCGGCTGCTGGTGTGGATGGTGGCGCTTAAGGCCAGCACGGCAGCGGGGTAGCAGGCGGCGGGGTCGTTGTTGGCCAGGCTGCCGCCCAGCGTGCCGACGTTGCGCACCTGGCGGTCGCCGATGCGGCCGGCCAGGTCGGCCAGCGCGGGGATGGCGCGCTGCACGTCGCTTGAGGCGGCGACCGTCGCGTGCGTCGTCGCGGCGCCGATGCGCACGGTCTTGGCATCGACCGTGATGCCCTGCAACTCGGGCAGGCGGCGCACATCGACCAGGCCCTCGGGCGCGGCCAGGCCCAGCTTGATGGCACCGAGCAGGGACTGGCCACCGGCCAGGAATTTGTCTTCCGCGCCCAGGCGGGCGGCGGCGACGGAGGATGCAGCTTGGTAGTTCATCGCTTTTGTCTCCTCAGGCCTTGGCCGATTGCAGAGCCGTCCAGACCGTGCACGGCGTCGCCGGCATGGCCAGGTCCTTGACGCCGATGGCGTCGCAGATCGCGTTCATCACGGCGGCCGGCGAGCCGATGGCGCCGGCCTCGCCGCAGCCTTTCACGCCCAGCGGGTTGTGCGTGCAGGGCGTGCCCTTGGCCGTCTGCACGGTGAAGCTCGGCAGGTCGTCGGCGCGCGGCATCGCGTAGTCCATGTAGCTGCCGCTCAGCAGTTGACCCGATTCCGGGTCGTAGACGCCATGCTCCAGCAGCGCCTGGCCGATGCCCTGCGCCAAGCCGCCATGCACCTGGCCTTCGACGATCATCGGATTGACGATGTTGCCGAAATCGTCCACCGCGCTGAAGCGGGCTATGCGCACGACGCCGGTGGCGGGGTCCACCTCCACTTCGCAGACATAGCTGCCAGCCGGGTAGGTGAAGTTGCTCGGGTCGTAGAAGGCGTTCTCGTTGAGGCCGGGTTCCAGCTTGTCCAGCGGGTAGTTGTGCGGCACATAGGCCGTCAGCGACACCTGGGCGAAGGGGATGGCGCGGTCGGTGCCGGCGATGCGGTATTCGCCGTCCTTGAACTCGATGTCGCCCTCGCCCGCCTCCAGCAGATGGGCGGCGATCTTCCTGCCCTTGGCGATGACCTTGTCCACCGCCTTGACGATGGCCGCGCCGCCCACGGCGAGGGACCGGCTGCCATAGGTGCCCATGCCGAACWGCACYTTGCCGGTGTCGCCGTGCTGGATGTCGATGTCCTCCAGCGGAATGCCGAGGCGGTCAGCCACGACCTGTGCGAAGGTCGTCTCATGGCCCTGGCCATGCGAGTGGCTGCCCGTGAAGACAGTGACCTTGCCGGTCGGATGCACGCGCACCTCGGCGGCCTCGAACAGGCCGGCGCGGGCGCCCAGGGCACCTGCCACATTGCTCGGCGCCAGGCCGCAGGCTTCGATGTAGGTCGAGTAACCGATGCCGCGCTTCAGCCCCTTGGCCTCGCTGACGGCCTTGCGGGCCGCGAAGCCCGCCACGTCGGCGAGCTGCTGCACTTGCGTGAGCGTGGCGTCGTAGTCGCCGATGTCATAGGTCAGACCGACTGGCGTCGCGTAGGGAAACTCCTTGATGAAGTTGCGGCGGCGCAGCTCGGCGGGATCGATGCCGAGCTCGTGCGCGGCCGTTTCCACCAGCCGCTCGACGACATAGGTTGCCTCGGGCCGGCCGGCACCGCGGTAGGCGTCCACCGGCGCGGTGTTGGTGAACACGCCGGTGACCTCGGCGTAGATCTTCGGCGTCGTGTACTGGCCGGCCAGCAGCGTCGCGTAGAGGATGGTCGGCACGCAGGAGGCGAAGGTCGACAGGTAGGCGCCGAGGTTGGCCGTCGTGTGCACGCGCATGGCCAGGAAGCGGCCGTTGCTGTCGGTGGCCAGTTCTGCCGTCGTCACATGGTCGCGGCCATGGGCGTCGCTGAGGAAACTCTCGCTGCGCTCGGCCGTCCACTTGATCGGCCGGCCCAGCTGCTTGCTGGCCCAGACCAGCGCCGTCTCCTCGGCGTACAGGAAGATCTTGGAGCCGAAGCCACCGCCCACGTCGGGCGCCACGACGCGCAGCTTGTGCTCGGGGATGCCCAGCACGAAGGCGCACATCAGCAGGCGCTCGACATGCGGGTTCTGGTTGGCGACGTACAGCGTGTAGTGGTCGCTGCTGGGGTCGTAGCTGGCGTTGGCGGCGCGTGGCTCGATGGCGTTGGGGATGAGGCGGTTGTTGCGGAACTGGAGCTTGGTGATGTGCGGCGCGTTGACAAAAGCCGCGTCGGTCGCGGCCTTGTCGCCGCAGCCCCAGGTGTAGCAGCGGTTGTCCGCGGCTTCGTCGTGCACCGTGCCCGCGTGGCCGGCCGCCGTGGCCGTGTCGGCTACCGCCGGCAGCTCCTCGTAGTCCACCTCCACGAGCGCCGCCGCGGCCTTGGCTTCGGCCAGGGTTTCGGCCACGACCAGGGCCAGTGCATCGCCCACGTAGCGCACCTCGCCGTCCGCCAGGATGGGATGCTTGGGCTCCTTCATCGGCGTGCCGTCGATGCTGTTGATCAGCCAGCCGCAGGGGAGGCCGCCGACGTCGCGGAAGTGCTCGCCCGTGTAGACGCCCAGCACGCCCTCGGCGGCCAGCGCCGCGGCCGTGTCCACGCGCCCGAGCCGCGCATGGGCATAGGCGCTGCGCACGAAGACGCCATAGGTCTGGCGTGGCAGCACGATGTCGTCGGTGTACTGGCCACGGCCGGTCAGGAAGCGCGCGTCCTCGCGGCGCTTGATGCTCTGGCCGATGAAGCCTTCCTTGGGTGCGTTCATGGTCAGGCTCCCTTCATGGCTTGGGCACCGACCTGCACGGCGCGCACGATGTTCTGATAGCCCGTGCAGCGGCAGAGATTGCCCTCCAGCCCCTCACGGATGGCGGTCTCGCTGGAACAGTCATGGTGCTGCACGAGGTCGATGGCGCTCATGACCATGCCCGGCGTACAGAAGCCGCATTGCAGACCGTGGCATTCCTTGAAAGCGGCCTGCATGGGATGTAAGACGCCATCCGGGCCGGTCAGGCCTTCGATGGTGGTGAGAGTCGCGCCATCGGCCTGCACGGCCAGCATGCTGCAGGCCTTCACGGCACGGCCGTTGAGGTGCACCGTGCAGGCGCCGCACTGGGCGGTGTCGCAGCCGACATGGGTGCCGGTCAGTGCCAGGTCTTCGCGCAGAAATTGCACCAGCAACTGGTCGGGCGCGACCTCGCGGCTCACCGTCCGCCCGTTTACTGCCAGCTTGATAGGAATGCCCATCTCGATGTCTCCTCGGTGCGGCCTGGGTGGCCGTCGCGAGGCTATCGTCGCCTGCCGTCGGGCAGGCAGGGGCTGCGCAAACCCCTATAGATGGGCAGTCAGCTGCCGGGCGGGTGTCAGTGCTTGGTGTCGGGGTCCCAGTGCTCGGCGATCTTGCCGTTCTCGATGCGGAACATGTCGAACCAGGTGGTCGTGTAGGTCTTGGTGGCGTCCTTGGGGTCGGGCAGCTCGCTGACGAAGCTGAGGATCACCAGATCGCGCTCGGCCACGATGGCAACCAGCGGCGCCTTGACGCGGGCCTCGATGGGCTTGGGCGTGGCGACCTTGGAGAACACGTCGACAAAGCCGGCGCGCCCGGTGGGCACCTCCGGGTTGTGCTGGATATAGGACTCGGCCAGGTAGCGGTCCGCCAGCTCCATGTGCCCGCCCTCAAAGACTTCGCGCCAGAAGTTGTAGACCAGGCGCTTGTTGGCCGCGAGCTTGGGGTCGCTGCTGGCCAGCAGCTTGGTGTGGTCGGGCTGGGCCTGGACCGGCAGCTGGGCGAGGGCCGAGCCGGCCAGGCTGGCCAAACTGGCAAAGAGGAGGGTGGCGAGAAAGGCTTTCTTCATGAGGGACTTTCAACGAGGGTTGGCCAGTGTAGGAAGCGGCCCGTGTGTGGCCGCACGTCATGGTCGCTGCAAGCTGGCGCCGCTCGCGGTATGGTGGCGGCTGACCTCACCGACAAGACATGGACAACCTCGATCTCAGCGTTTTGCGCACGGCCGCCGCGTGGCGGGCCGAGGCACGTGGCGTCGTGCTGGGCACGATCACGCGCACTTGGGGCTCGGCGCCGCGGCCGGTCGGGTCGCTGGTGGCCGTTCGCGACGACGGGCTGATCGCCGGCTCGGTGTCCGGCGGTTGCATCGAGGACGACCTGGTCGCCCAATTGCGTGCGGGCAGCTTGAAGTTGGCCCGGCCGACGCCGTTGCGTTACGGCGTTGGCGCCGAGGAGGCGCGCCGCTTCGGCCTGCCCTGCGGCGGCACGCTGGAGCTGATGCTGGAGCCACTGGGGCCGCAGTCGGGTGTCGACGCGTTGCTGGCACGGCTGGAGCGCGGCGAGCGCGTGCGCCGCACGCTGGACCTGGCAACCGGCATCGCCACGCTGGCCGACGCCGAGCCGGGTGCCGACACCTTGACGCTGACCGACACCCAGCTCGTCAGCCACCATGGCCCGCAATGGCGCTTGCTCGTCATCGGCGCCGGCCAGATGACCGACTACCTCGCCCAGATGGCGCTGGCACTGGGCTATGGCGTCACCGTCTGCGACCCGCGCGCCGAGTACGCCGATGGTTTCGCCATCCCTGGCGTCACGTTGACGCGCGACATGCCCGATGACGTCGTCATCGCCTTCAAGCCCGATGGCGCCACGGCCATCGTCGCGTTGACGCACGACCCCAAGCTGGACGACCTCGCGCTGATGGAGGCGCTCAAGGGCGCGGCCTTCTATGTGGGCGCCATCGGCTCGCGCGTCAACCAGGCCAAGCGCCGTGCGCGGCTGGGCGAGCATTTCGGGCTGACCGATGCGGAGCTGGATCGCCTGCACGGCCCCGTCGGCCTGGACATCGGTGCGCGCACGCCGCCGGAAATCGCGCTCAGCATCCTGG
>NZ_JBFULE010000140.1:0-9913 GCF_056400485.1 Roseateles sp. P5_B10 | reverse complement strand
CCCACGACGAGACGCTTGCTGCGGCCACCGTGGCGGGCCCGCTGCCCATGCGCACGATGGTGGTCTCACCGGGCATGAACCCCCTCAGCCAGAACTTCGTGCGCCTRGAGGCGCAGTTCCTGGAGTTCCTGGCCGGCCGAGGCCTGACGGCAGCGGCGCAACCCATCGTCGACGCGCGCACGGGCGGGCTGTTCGCCTACGAGCTACTGGGCCGCTGCACGCACCCTGAGCTGCCCGGCTCGCCGATGCACCTGTTCCGGATGGCCGCCACGCTGCGGCGCGAGGCCGAGTTGAGCGAAGCGTTCCGCTCCCATGGCGTAGCGGCGCTGGCGCCCAAAGCGCAGGGGATGCGCGTCTTCGTCAACGCCCATCCGAGCGAGACCTTCTCGGAAGAGTTCTTCCAGGCCCTGCAGGGGCTGCTGGCCCTGCCCACGCGGCCACAGCTGGTGGTGGAGGTGCACGAAAGCGCTGTGGTCGAAGTCGACCGCATGCGCGAGCTGGCCGAGCGCCTGAACGGCATCGGCGTGGAGTTCGCCTACGACGACTTCGGCGCCGGCCAGGCACGGCTGAACGAGCTGGCCGAGGTGCCGGCGCACTTCGTCAAGTTCGACATGGGCATCGTGCGCAACCTGCATGAGGCCAGCGAGCGCAAGCAACGCATGGTGCGCGACCTGGTGCGCATGGTGCTGGAGCTGGGCTCGGTGCCCTTGGCCGAAGGCGTCGAACAGGAGGCCGAGGCCCAGGTCTGCCGTGAGATGGGCTTTCGCCTGATCCAGGGCTATCTGACCGGCAGGCCGATCATGGTGGACACGCTGTAGCGGCTCCCCGGCAGACCGGGGAGCGGCGTTTCTCAAACGTCCAGGCCCAGCTCCTGGATCTTGCGTGTGATGGTATTGCGGCCGATGCCGAGCTTCTGGGCGGCCTCGATGCGGCGGCCGCGCGTGATGTCCAGCGCCGTCAGGATGAGCTGTGCCTCGAACTTCTTCGTCAGCGCATCCCACACGTCAGGTTCACCCGCTAGCAGCCTTGCGCGCGCATCGGCAGCCATGTCGGCCAGCCAACCTTCGCCGCTGCTGGTGCTGGCCGGCGCGGCGGCCGGCAGGGGCGCAGCGGCACTGGACTGCGCAGCCGGCACGCTTGTCATGGCCGTCGTGGAAGGCGCCGGGACATAGCCGGGCTGCACCTCGTCCGGCAGGTCCTTGGGCTCGACGGTCTGGCTGGGCGCCATGACGCTGAGCCAGTGACAGATGTTCTCCAGCTGGCGCACATTGCCAGGGAAGTCGAAATTGGTCAGCACGACGAGGGCGGCGTCAGACAGGCGCTTGGCCTCGACACCCAGCTCGGTCGCACTGCGCTGCAGGAAATGACGGGCCAGCGAGGGCACGTCCTCGCGGCGCTCGCGCAGCGGCGGCAGGCGCAGGCGGATGACGTTGAGGCGGTGGAACAGGTCCTCGCGGAACACGCCCTGGCGAACACGGTCTTCCAGGTTCTGGTGTGTGGCGGCGATGACGCGCACATTGCTGCGCATCGGGCTGTGCCCACCGACGCGGTAGAACTGGCCATCAGACAGCACACGCAACAGGCGCGTCTGCAGCYCGAAGGGCATGTCGCCGATTTCGTCGAGGAAGAGCGTGCCGCCGTCGGCCTGCTCGAAGCGGCCGCGCCGCGAGGCCTGGGCACCGGTGAAGGCGCCGCGCTCGTGGCCGAAGAGCTCGCTTTCCAGCAGGTCCTTCGGGATGGCCGCGGTGTTGATGGCAACGAAGGGGCCTTCGCCACGCGGGCTGTGCTTGTGCAGCGCGCGGGCGACCAGTTCCTTGCCCGAGCCGCTCTCGCCCGTGATCATGACGGTGACGTTGCTCTGCGACAGGCGGCCGATGGCGCGGAAGACGTCCTGCATGGCCGGCGCCTGGCCCAGCATCTCGGGCACCTGCGCGGCGGCCTCCTGCTCGCCGGCCTCGCGCTGGCTCTCTTCCTGGGCGCGGCGGATCAGCTCCACGGCGCGCGGCAGGTCGAAGGGCTTGGGCAGGTATTCAAACGCGCCGCCTTGGAAGGCCGATACGGCACTGTCCAGGTCGGAGTAGGCCGTCATGATGATGACGGGCAGCGCCGGCAGCCGCGCCTTGACCTTGGCCAGCAGTTCCAGGCCCGAGCCGCCGGGCATGCGGATGTCAGACACCAGCACTTGCGGACTGTCGTCGTCGAGAGCAGCGAGCATGTCGCGCGCATTGCTGAAGCTGCGCACCGGCAGCCCCTCGCGGGCCAGGGCCTTCTCGAGCACGAAGCGGATCGAGTGGTCGTCGTCAACAACCCAGATGGATTTCATGCGGTTCCTCAGCCCATCCTGTCGGCTTGTGGCGTCAAGGCAAGGGCAGCGTGATTCGGAAATTCGTCAGGCCCGGCTCGCTTTCGCAATCGATCATGCCCTGATGTTGCTGGGCGATCGTCTGCGCAAGCGTGAGTCCGAGTCCCGAGCCGCCCTCCCGCCCTGAGACCAGGGGAAAGAAGATGCGATCCCGGATCTCGGCGGGGACGCCGGGACCGTTGTCCTCAATATGCAATTCCAATGCCAAGCGCCAGCGCTGCTTGCCGATGGTCACCTGCCGGGCCACCCGCGTGCGCAAAACGATCTGGGCGTCGCCGGCCGCGATGCGCGAACCCAGCACCTGCGCGGCGTTCTGCACGATGTTCAACACCATCTGGATCAGTTGCTCGCGGTCGCCGCGGAAGTCAGGCAGCGAGGTGTCGTAGTCGCGGTGAATGACCAGGCCCTTGGGATGCTCGATGAGCACCAGCGCGCGCACCCGCTCGCAGATCTCGTGGATGTTGGCATCACCGACGACCTGGGCGCGGCGATGCGGGGCCAGCAGGCGGTCGACCAGGCTTTGCAGGCGGTCCACCTCATGCACGATGACCTGGGTGTATTCGGTCAGCTCGGGATTGCCGTCTTGCAGCTCCAGCGCCAGCAGTTGCGCTGCACCGCGGATGCCCCCCAGCGGGTTCTTGATCTCGTGAGCGAGGTTGCGGGTCAGCTCCTTGGTGGCCTGGACCTGGTCGAGGCTGCGCTCGTCACGGTCCTGGCGCGCCTGCTGGGCAATCTCGATGAGCTCCACCAGCACGCGCGGCACGTCGTCGTCGCCCGCATCCATCTGCGACACGATGACATGCACGGGCAGCCCATCCTCGTGGGCCCAGGAGCCGCGGCGCAGCAAGGCGTCGAAGCGGCTGCTGGAGTAGTGGTTGGCAGCAACGCCGGCCAGGGTCTCGGTGAGGCGCTGGGCGTCATCGAACCAGTCGGGTAACTGGGCCTTCTGCACGCTGCGGCGCGACAGCCGCATGACGTTCTCGAAGGCGGCATTGGCGAACAGGCATTCGCCCTCCGCGCTGGTGACAACGACCATGGTCGCCAGCAAGTCCAGGCCGGCAAATTCCGCCGGCAGCAAAAAGGTATCGGTCATGGAGCGCCGGAGGCGCTCTGCGCCTCAGGGAAGTTTGGCGATTTCGCGCTTGAGCGCCTGGATGTCGGACTCGTGGCGGGCGATGCTGTCCTTGAGCTCGGCCATGCGGTCGAGGTACTTCTGGTAGTTGCGCTCGTCGCCGCGGCGCTCACCCTGGCCGTTGTTGAACTCGCGCTGCGCGGCCGCGAGGCGTTCTTCCGCCTGGCGCAGCTCGGTCTGCAGCACGCGGCGGCGCTCGTCGTCGCGCACGCGCTGCTGGCCGGCGTCGATGCGGCTTTCAGCACCGCGCGGCCCCTCGGCCACCGGTGCCGCCGAAGCGCTGGCGCGCGGCCTGGGTGCCTGCAAGACGGTGATCGGCGTGCCTTCGATCGTGCGGCAGCCTTTCTCGTTGGCTTCCTTCGCGCTCAAGGCATCGGTGTAGAGCACCGGCGGCCCGGGGCAGCGATAGACCGTGCCCTGGGCTTGCGCGCCCAGGCTGGCCAGGACGAACAACGGAGCCAGCAATCGATTCAGCATGGCGGGATTGTGGCTCAGCGTCGGCAACAAAAAAGGGGCCGCACCAGCGGCCCCCTTCCACGGGGATGACACAGGCAGCGCGCGTGCTGCCCATGGCCATCACAGCGCGTAGTACATGTCGAACTCGACCGGGTGCGTGGCCATGCGGAAGCGCGTCACTTCCTGCATCTTCAGCTCGATATAGGCATCGATGTAGCTGTCGGTGAACACGCCACCCTTGGTCAGGAAGGAGCGGCCCTTGTCCAGGTAGTCCAGCGCCTGGTCGAGGCTGTGGCAGACGGTCGGGATCTTCGCGTCTTCCTCGGGCGGCAGGTGGTACAGGTCCTTGGTGGCGGCTTCGCCCGGATGGATCTTGTTCTCCACGCCGTCCAGGCCGGCCATCAGCAGCGCGCTGAAGGCCAGGTAGGGGTTGGCGGAAGGATCCGGGAAGCGCGCTTCGATGCGGCGGCCCTTGGGGTTGGCGACGTAGGGGATGCGGATCGAGGCCGAGCGGTTCTTGGCCGAGTAGGCCAGCTTGACCGGGGCTTCGAAGCCGGGCACCAGACGCTTGTACGAGTTCGTACCGGGATTGGTGATGGCGTTCAGCGCGCGGGCGTGCTTGATGATGCCGCCGATGTAGTACAGCGCGAATTCGCTCAGGCCGGCGTAACCGTCACCGGCGAACRGGTTCTTGCCGTCCTTCCAGACGGACTGGTGAACGTGCATGCCGCTGCCGTTGTCGCCCACCAGGGGCTTGGGCATGAAGGTCGCGGTCTTGCCATAGGCATGGGCGACGTTCTGGATGATGTACTTCTGCAGCTGCAGCCAGTCGGCGCGCTGCACCAGCGAGCTGAACTTGGTGCCGATTTCCATCTGGCCCGCGTTCGCCACTTCGTGGTGATGCACCTCGACCGGAATGCCCATCTGCTCGAGGATCAGGCACATCTCCGAGCGCATGTCCTGGCCGCTGTCGACCGGGGGCACGGGGAAGTAGCCGCCCTTGACGGTGGGACGGTAGCCGGAGTTGCCGTGCTCGTATTCCTTGGAGGAGTTCCAGGCGCCTTCCTCGGACTCGATCTTGAAGAACGAGCCGGACATTTCATTGCCCCAGCGCACGCTGTCGAAGATGAAGAACTCGGGTTCCGGGCCGAAATAAGCCGTGTCGCCCAGGCCGGAAGCCTTGAGGTAAGCCTCGGCGCGCTTGGCCAGCGAACGCGGGTCGCGCTCATAGGCCTTGCCGTCGGCGGGGTCGACGACGTCGCAGGACAGGATCAGCGTCGGCTCTTCGAAGAAGGGGTCGATGTTGGCAGTGTTCGGATCGGGCATGAGCAGCATGTCCGAGGCTTCGATGCCCTTCCAGCCGGCGATCGAGGAGCCGTCGAAGGCGTGGCCCGAAATGAACTTGTCTTCGTCGAAATGGGAGACCGGCACGGAGACGTGCTGCTCCTTGCCACGGGTATCGGTGAAGCGGAAGTCAACGAACTTGACTTCGTTTTCCTTGACGATGTTCATCACATCGGCGACGGTCTTGGCCATCAATAGCTCCTAGCGGGATCTGGACAGGGGTGGAATGCCGCCACCGACGCACACGCGCCAGCGGCCACGGGGGGATTTAAAGCAGGTTGCATGCCAGATGCACCGACATGGGTTGCTGCCCGGCATCGCCGGGGATTATGTGGCGGGGCCCGTGACAGCGCGAGAACTATCGCACCAGCTCGGTGCTGATGGTCGCACCAAACTGGATCACGCCCCGCTTCAGGGCGTCATAGGCGACGTCGAGGCTTTGCGCCTCCCCCTTCACTCCCAACTCGATACAGCGTCCCCATTGCGGATGGTCGACGCTCGGCAGGCTGAAGACCTTGATGCCGGCGAACTCGGCCTCGATGGTCTCCATCAGCGGCGTCAGGCTGGCCTCCATCGCGCCCTGCACGATCAGCGAGCGCTCGATGACGCCGGCCTGGCGATGCAATTGCGGGAAGCGGTCCAGCACCCAGGCCATCATCGGATGCGCCATGACCGGAAAACCCGGCACGAAGTGGACGTTGCCAACGAAGAAGCCGGGGATCTTGTTGAAGGGGTTGGGCACGATGCCGGCGCCTTCCGGGAAGACGCCCATCTCCAACCGGCGCAGCGTGTCGGGCTCGTCGGCCGTCACCGTCTTGCCCTGTTCGGCCGCCATCTGCTGGATGCGCTGCCAGATCAGCTCGCGCGCCTCGGGGTGCAGGGCCAGCGGCCGGCCTAGCGCGGCGGCGGCCGACTGGCGGGTGTGGTCATCGGGCGTGGCGCCAATGCCGCCGCAGCTGACGATGAGATCACCGCTCGCAAAAGCCTCGCGCAGCTTGCCGACAAGCTGCTCACGGTCATCGCCCAGGTATTGCGCCCAGGCGAGCTGCATGCCGCGCTGCCCCAGCAACTCGATGAACTTGGCCAGGTGCGAGTCCTGGCGTTTGCCCGAGAGGATCTCGTCGCCAATGATGATGAGACCCACTTGCATAGCTTCAGCTTTCGATGAGGACGGCAGATTCAGCCACCGGCTCCGCCGCCCGCCGCGCCTGCAGGGCGCCCAGCGCGTAATGGGTGAACCAGGCGGTCGAGAAGGCGAAGACCAAGGTGTACAGCCAGATCGCCAGCAGCACGACGAAGGGCGCAAAGATGACGGCGGCCACACCGGAAACGGCCCAGATCAGTGACGGCACTGCGCCGAGATAACCGCAGACCACGCCCATGGCCAGCATCGGGATGCGGTGCTCCTTCAGCAATGCGCGGCGCTCCTCGGCGGAGGCATGGTCCGCCAGCACGTCGAAGCCGAAGACACGGTAGGTCAGCCAGCCCCAGATCAACGGCGGCAGCACCATGACGAGGGGCGGGATCAGCCACAGCGGCATGGACAGCAGGATGAGCACCAGCGCGATGACGGTGGCGCCCAGCGAGGCCGCGACGCTCTGCATCAGCGTGCCGCCGCGCTTCTTCTCCAGCAGCGGGAAGCGGCGCTGGGCGACGAGGCGGACGATGGCCGGCGTCATCAGCAGCGCGACCAGCAGCAGGCTCATCAGAATGACGACCGGCAGCACGCCAGCCAGCACGACGATGGCCGCCAACGCGCTGCGGAAGGCCTGCAGACCCCAGCTGTCCAGCCACTGCAGCAGGCTCTCGATGAGGCGCCAGCTCTCCAGCGTCGCGCGCACTGCGGCAATGGCGCCCTCCCAGAAGAAGAACATGAAGCCGAACACCAACACGCCACAGATGAGCAGCGGCAGCAACGACAGCCCGATAACGCGCGGATGCAGGCAGTAGGCGGCGGCGCGCCAGAAGGAGTCGACGAGGCTTTGCATCAAGCGGCTTTCCTGAACGAGCGGAACAGGCGGGTCAGCCCCAGCCATTGCTGGTGCCAGAAGCCGCCGCCGTAGTCGCGGCCACCTTCCTCGGGCAACTGGTCGCGCACACCGGTGGCGTCGAAGCGATTCTCGAAGTTGGCGGTGCGGAACAGCAGGTCCCATAGCGGCAGCAGGACGCCGAAGTTGTGGCCGCCCAGCGTGCCGCGGCCACCGGATTCGTGGCCGATGCCGATGCTGTGGTGCAGGCGGTGGAAGCGTGGGCTGATCAAGAGGCGCTCGCCGATGTGGCCGAAGCTGATGCGCGCGTTCGCATGCTGCAGGCTCTCGTGCAGCTGGGTGATGACGGTGATGGCGACGAACTGCCCCGGCTCCACACCGATGAGGCGGGCCAGCAGGGCCAGCGCCGTGCCGAGCAGCACGTCGTCCAGCAGGTGATTGCGGTTGTCGCTCCACATCGTCATCTGGCGTTGGCTGTGGTGCAGGCTGTGCAGGGCCCACCACCAGTTGAACTGGTGCTGGGCGCGGTGCAGCCAGTAGCCGACGAAGTCGAAGACGGCGAGGTAGAGCAGCAGGCTGACCCAGGCGACATCGGTAACGCCGGGCCAGATGCCGTCGAGCTGCCAGGTCGGCAGGCCCGCCATGCGCAGCTCGCCAGCGATGCCGTCCCACAGCGGCTCGATGCTGAAGAAGATCAACAGGCGAACGAGGCCGAGGCGGTGGATCAGCGTGTAGATGACGTCGGTGCGCACGGCCGCGTGGTCAGTCACCGGCTCGACCGGCCAGCGCCGCTCCAGGATGCCGATGCCCAAAACGATGACGACGATCTGGATCAGCCCCAGTAGCAGCCAGCCGGTCGCATCGAAGGCGTCCTCCAGCAGGTTGCCAAAGCCCAGTCCGAACACGACCGGCTGCACGACGGACTCGTAGAGCCACAGCTGCAGGCTGTCGAAGGCGTTGGCGATCCAGTCGATCACGGCTTGCGGGCGTAGGTTTTGGGTTCGATCTTCAGGGCGACCTTGGTGTCGGCGGCCTTGAACAGTGGGGCGTAGCGGGGATGCTCGCGCAGCAGTGCAAAGCATAGGCCCCGCTGCTCCAATCCCGTCATCAGCGGCTCCAGCACGGCCGGCGCCCAGGGGTCCTGGCGTTCCCAGATGCCAAGGTGGGCGAGCAGGATGTCACCGGGCTTGATGTCGCGCAGCGCCTTGTCCAGCAGCTGCGCGTTGGGGTGGCTCTGGCTGGGCAGTTCATCGCCCAGGAAGCCCGCGCTGCTCCAGCCCACATGGGTGAAGCCGCAGGCCTTGGCGGTATTCAGCAGGGCCTTGGACGAGCGTCCCGCCGGCGCGCGGAAGATGGGGCCCAGCGACTTGCCCGTCATGGCCGTGAAGCGCTCGCCGACCTTCTTCAGGCTCTCGCAATACTGCTCGGGYGTGACCTCGTGAACGACAGGCGGGTTGACGCCGGCCTGCGTCTTCACCTTGAAGCGCACCACCTTGCCGTCGGCATCCAGCACGTCTTCCATGAAGATGTCGTGGTCCCAGGTGTGGGCGCCGAAGTCATGGCCTTCGGCCGCACGCTCGCGCCACCAGGGCGCCCAGGTCTCGTCCAGCGTCGTGCCGCCGGTCAGCGTCGGTTCGCTGGCGAGGAAGAAGGTCGCCTTCGCGTTGTGCTTCTTCAGTGTCTCGGCGATCAGCGGCGCAACACCCATGTGGCCGGTGTCGAAGGTGAGGTAGACCGGCTTGTCGCAAGACGGTTGCGCGGTGGCCGCAGTGACCACCAGCGCCAGGGCCCAGGCTTTCATAGACGAGGTTGGTGATCCAGCGTCCAGATGCCGTGCGGCGACTTGCCCACCTTGACCTGCCTGACGACCTTGCGCGTGGCGGTGTCGATCTGCGTGAGCTTGCCGGCCCAGCGCGAGGTGACGAGCAGCGTCTTGCCATCGGTCAGCAGCTCCATGTCGTCGGGACCTGCCGGCGCCGGATATTGGTCGACGACGGTCAGCGTCGTCAGGTCGATCTTGCTGATGGTGTTGGCGGCGCGGTTGCTGACCAGCACATGGCGCTTGTCGCCCCAGGCACGGAAGGAGTGGGCGCCGGCGCCTGTCAGGATGCGCTTGGCGAGCTTGGGCGCACCGGCACCGCTGACGTCCCAGACCTCGACGAACTTGTCGCCGGTCAGGCCGACGAGGATGAAGCGGTCATCCGGCGTCAGGTAGATGTCGGCCGGCATCTTGCCGACGGCCTGCTTCCACTTGATGGTCTGCGTCGCCAGGTCGATGGCCAGCAGCTCGTCGCTGTCCTGCAGACTGGCGTAGAGCGTCGTGCTCTTGGTGTCGATGTTGAGGTGACTCGGCGTCTTCGGCGCCGGGATGCGCTTGACCAATTGCAGCGGCTCGGCCGCAACGCTGCCCTGCCAACGGTAGAGGTCGACGCGGTCCAGTCGATTGGACGCCGTGACGAGCCACTTCATGTCCGGCGAAAAGCGCAGGTGATAGGGGTCGGGAATGCCACGCACCACACGCTGGACCTCGGCCGTGCGCGGATCGATGAAGGTCAGCGAATCGGCCAGCGCATTGGCGACGATGAGGGACTTCTCGTCGGGCGACAGGTAGAGGTGGTGGGGCTCCTTGCC
>NZ_JBFULE010000139.1:0-9922 GCF_056400485.1 Roseateles sp. P5_B10 | reverse complement strand
GGCTGCAAGCGGGCGCCACCAAGGGCTGACATGAGATTTCTGAAGGGATTCGCGTTGTACTTGTCATTGATGCTGCCGGCCGTCGGCCAGGCGGCAAACGACCCACGGCTGCAGGCCGTCATGCAAAGGCTGGACGCTGGCGAGGCGATCACCTTGGCCACCATTGGCGGCTCCATCACGACCGGCTACGCCGCCCAGCCTCCCCGCGAGCGCGGCTGGGCCGCACTACTCGCCAGATCGCTGGGACCGAAGGCCAAGCTGGTCAACGCCGGCGTCAGCGGCACCGACTCGGCCGCCGGTGTGCAGCGGCTGCAGACGCAGGTGCTGGACAAGTCGCCCGACCTGGTCATCGTCGAGTTCGGCGTCAACGACCAGTGGCTGGATCCGGCCGTGCGCGGCAGCAGCTATGAAGCCATCCTGCGCCGACTGTTGACTTCCAAGAAGCCGCCCGCGGTCGTCGTGCTCGGCCTGACGCAGCAGGGCAACCAGGCGCGCGACGCGGTCGATGCGCAGCTGAAGCTGGCCGCTCACTACGGCCTCGCCGCGCTGGACTTCGGCCGCTGGATGCAGGCCCTCGTCGATGCCGGCGAAGACCGCTGGGCGGCTCTCTACGACGAGCCCGTCCACCCGAACGCCACCGGCCATCAGCGCATCGCGCTTGCGCTGGCCGAGACACTGCGGGCAGCCGCCCGCGGGCCGGTCGCCGCGCCCGCGCCGCTGCCCGAGCCCGTCTACGGGCGCGCTCACGAGTTCACGCGGATGCTGGCCGGCGAGACCCTCAAGCCCTACCAGGTGCATGGCTTCGAGCGTGGCGGCGAGGTGCATCCCGAGTGGACCGGCCAGCAGCCCGGCTGGGTCAGCAAGGCCGACGATGCCGAGGCTCATTTTCTCGTCTGGGGACGCGAGGTCGCGGTCTTCCACGCCGAAAGCGAGCACTACCGCAACCTCGAAGCCTGGGTGGACGACGGGCCCGTCGTCACGCTCCGCGGCCAGGTGCCGGAACGCAAGGGCTACCTCGGCTGGCACTACGCCGTCGTCGGTCGCGAGCTGGAGCCCGGTGCCCACCTGCTGCACGTGCGCGTGAAGAAGGACGAATGGACCGGCAGCGGCCGCCCGGCGAGCCTGCTGGCCGTCATGTCGGCCGGCATCTTCCCGCCCGAACTCCACCCGAGCGATTTCGTGCGCGAGGCGCCGTCAAGCAAGCCAGGCCTGATAGCCGCGGACGATCCCAAGCTGCGCTGGATCGGCCGCATCGGCAGCGCGCCCGGCGGCAAGCTGCTGGCGTGGAGCGGCAGCGAGCTGCGCGCCCGCTTCACCGGCGACCAGCTCACGCTGCGCCTGGCACCGTCGCGCGGCGGTATCAACCATTTCACCGTCGAGGTCGACGGCCGCCGCCACGCACTGGCACTGCGCAGCGACGGGCCGGCCGACTGGCGGCTGCCCTTGACGGCCGGAGAACACGAGCTGCGCCTCGTCAAGCGTACCGAGGCTTCGCAGGCTGAAAGCGTCTTCCTCGGCCTGCGCCTGGCCGAAGGCGGCAAGCTGCTCGACCCGCCCGCACCCCGGCCGCTGAAGCTGGAGTTCTACGGCGACTCCATCACCGCCGGCGCATGCAACGGCGATATCGGCGAGGATCAATACGCCGACCTGTCCAGCCACGACGGCACGCGGGCCTATGGCGCAGTGACAGCGTCCAAGCTGGGCGCGGACTACGTTGGCATCGCCATCAGCGGCATCGGCATCACCGCGACCTGGGACCAGCTGCTGATGCCCGAAGTGTGGAACCGGTACGCGCCGCGCCTGGACGCACCGGTCGCGCCGCCCGAAGCACGCGCGCCCGACGTGGTGCTGCTCAACCTCGGCCAGAACGACCATGGCTTCCCGGCTTCGAAGGGCCAGACCATCGCCGCTGACTTCGGCCCGCGCTATCTCGCCTTCGTACGCGGCCTGCGCGCGCGCTACCCGCAAGCCAGGATCGTGCTGCTGATGGGCGGCATGTCGGCGCCACGCGAACAGCCGGCCATCCCGCGCGCCGTGCTGGGCGCCGTGCAGACGCTGCGCAGCGAGGGCGACGCCAAGGTCTGGAGCTACCGCTTCGAGGCCTTCTCCTGGGCCCATCCGCGCATCGACGTGCATGCCTTGATGGCCGATGAGCTGACCCGCTTCCTGAAAGACGAGGTACTGAGATGACGCCTCCCGACCTGCGCAAACCCGAGACACTGTGGGCGCACATCCGCCACACGCTGGACTTCTACGCGCCGCGTGCGCGCGACGAAACCGGCGGCTGCTTCCAGTTCTTCAAGGACGACGGCACGATCTACGACCGCCGCACCCGCCACCTCGTCAGCAGCACGCGCTTCGTCTTCAACCACGCGCTGGCCTGGCGCTGGTTTGGCGGACCTGTTCACGACGTCGCGCACGCACTGGCCTTCGTCAACCAGGTCCATGCTCAGCCGCAAGGGGGCTATGCCTGGGTGCTGGACTGGCACGACGGCCGCGCCACGGTGCTCGACGGCGCCAACCATTGCTACGGCCTGGCCTTCGTGCTGTTGGCCAACTCGCACGCCACAGAAGCCGGCGTGCCCGGCGCGCGCGAAGGCATCGCCGCCACCTTCGAACTGATGGAGCAGCACTTCTGGGAACCCGCCCACGGCCTCTACGCCGACGAGGCGACGCCGGACTGGGGCATCGGTCCCTACCGCGGCCAGAACGCCAACATGCACGCCTGCGAAGCCATGCTGGCCGCTCACGCCGCCACCGGCGAATCTCGCTACCTCGACCGTGCGCTGACCCTGGCCACGTCCATCGCCCAACGCCAGGCGGCGCTCGCGGGCGGCCTCGTCTGGGAGCACTACAACACCGACTGGACACTCGACTGGGACTACAACCGCGAAGACAAGACCAACATCTTCCGGCCCTGGGGCTTCCAGMCCGGCCACCWSACCGARTGGGCCAAGCTGCTGCTGATSCTGGATCGTCGTCTGGGCGCAGCGGCGCCCGGCTGGCTGGTGCCGACGGCGCGCCACTTCTTCGACACCGCSATGCAGCGCGGCTGGGACGGCGTTCACGGCGGCCTCGTCTATGGCTTCGCGCCGGACGGCACGGTGTGCGATGGCGACAAATACTTCTGGGTCCAGGCCGAAAGCCTTGCCGCCGCCGCCTGGCTGGCCGTACGCACCGGCGACGACGCCTACTGGGCCTGGTACGACCGGATCTGGGCCTACGCCTGGCAGCACTTCGTCGACCACGAGCACGGCGCCTGGTATCGCATCCTCGCGCCCGACAACAGCAAGGTCACCGACGAGAAAAGTCCCGCCGGCAAGACCGATTACCACACCATGGGTGCCTGCCAGGACGTGCTGGCCGCGCTCGGCGTGCAACCGCCGGCGCGGGGCTGACGCCATGGGCCGCCTTGCCACTGCCCTGCTGATCGCGCTGCTTGCTGCCTGCGGTGGCGGAGGTGGTGGTGCCGCCGCCGAGCCGGCACCGCCCACGCCCACAGACCCCTGGGCCGCCTACCCGACCACGCCGTCCGGGACACCGCCCGGCGCCTCGGCACAGGCCCGCACCGCCGCCGCGGCGCTGGGCGGCGGCATCAACTTCGGCAGCATGCTGGAAGCGCCCAGCGAAGGCGCCTGGGGGCTGAAGGTCGAAGACGAATTCATCCAGCTCGTCGGCCCGAGCGCCAGCCCGTCTTACAGCCAGGCGGTGCGCCTGCCGGTGCGCTGGAGCAACCACGCCAGCCTGGATGCCGCAGCCACCATCGACGCGGCCTTCATGACCCGCGTCGAAGGCATCGTCACCAAGCTGCTCGCGCGCAATGTCACCGTCGTGCTGAACATGCACCACTACCACCAGCTCGATGGCGATGCCGTCGACGCGGGCGAAGCCAGCGTCGCGGCGGACGTGGTGCAGTTGCGCTTCCTGGCCATGTGGCGCCAGATCGCTGAGCGCTTCGCCAATGCCGGGCCGGGCCTGGTGTTCGAGCTCTACAACGAGCCGCACAACAAGCTCGAGGCCGACTGGAACACCCTGGCCTCGCGCGCACTGCGCGTGGTGCGCGCCAGCAACCCGAACCGCATCGTCATGATCGGCCCGGTGCAGTGGAACAGCCCCTGGGCCCTGTCCAAGCTGCAGCTGCCGGCCGACGCCAACCTGCTGCTCACCGTCCACCATTACGAGCCGTTCACCTTCACCCATCAGGGTGCGGAATGGGTCAGCCCCTCGCCGCCCGTGGGCGTGGATTGCTGCGACGCCGCCCAGTTGGCCAAGATCCGCGAAGGCCTCGACCTGGCCGCCAACGAAGGCAAGCGCCTGGGCTACCCCGTGGTGGTCGGCGAGTTCGGCGCCTACAGCCGCGCGGCACTCGGCGCCCGGGTGCGCTACCTGAAGGCGATGCGCGCCGAGATGGCTGCCCGGCAGCTGCCCTGGATGTACTGGGAACTGGCCTCGGGCTTCGGCCTCTATGACCCGCAAGCCCATGCCTGGCGGACCGACCTGGTCCAGGCGCTGTACGGCACCACCCTGACGAAGGACTGATCCATGAAGCTGCGACACCTCGCCACCACCTGCCTGCTGGCGTCCCTCGTCCAGGGCACCTGCGCGGCCGAACTGCTGCCCTGGCGCGGCATCAGCCTGTCCAGCGCCGAATGGGGCGAGAAGCTGCCCTTCCCCGGCATCTATGGCAAGGACTTCGTCTATCCCAGCGTCGCCAGCACGGCCTACTTCCAGGCCAAGGGCATGAATCTGATGCGCATCGCCTTCCGCTGGGAGCGCCTGCAGCCGGTGTTGAACGGCGAGTTCGACCCGACGGAACTCGCTCGCCTGCGCGAGTTCGTCGACGGCACGACCGCCCGCGGCCTGCATGTGCTGCTGGACCCGCACAACTACGCGGCCTACAAGGAGGTGCATGTCGGCAAGCCCGAGGTGCCCATCGCCGCGTTTGCCGACTTCTGGCGGCGCCTGGCCCTGCAGTTCAAGGACAACCCGAAAGTGCAGTTCGGCCTCGTCAATGAGCCGCGCAACATGCCGACCGAGACCTGGGGCCAGGCCGCCCAGGCCGCCATCGATGCCATCCGCAAGACCGGCGCGACCAACCTCATCACCGTGCCCGGCAACGGCTACACCGGTGCCTGGAGCTGGTTCGAGTCCAAGTGGTACGGCACGCCCAACGCCGAGGTCATGGGCCAGGTGCGCGACCCGCTGGACCGCATGGTCTTCGAGGTGCACCAGTACTTCGACAAGGACGGCTCCGGCACCAGCCCCGAATGCGTCAGCCCCGAGATCGGCGCGGAGCGGCTCAAGCGCTTCACCGAATGGCTGCGCAAGAACAAGCGCCGCGCCATCCTGGGTGAGCTGGGCGGAGGCGCCAACGCAGTCTGTGAGCAGGCCGTGGCCGGCGCGCTCAAGCATCTGCAGGCCAATGCCGACGTCTGGGACGGCTGGCTGTGGTGGGCCGGTGGCCCGACCTGGGGCGACTACTTCCTGTCCCTGGAGCCCACCGCYGAGGGCCGCGACAAGCCGCAGATGCGCTGGCTGGCGCCTTTCCTCAGCCCAATTGCAGTTCAAACTCCCTGAGCGACTGAAGGAAGTCCTTGGCGTCGAAGGCCTCACCCAGGGCGAGCGCACCGCTGCGCTTGAAGGATGGCTGCAGCATGCGCTCGGCCGCCTCCACCACAAGCGGCGCCGACACCGCATAGATGTCCTGGCCACGGGCGATGGCCTTTCTCGCGCTCGCCCCTTCGCCGGCTTGGACCACCATCTCGAAGCGCTGTGCTGAACGACCCTGCGCATCGCTGGCCTCGGGCGGCGGCGTCGTGGCATCGCGGATCTCCTGCAGGGACGACAGCGTCAGCCACGAGCGCAGGTTCTGCACGCGCAGGTGGCGGGCGATGGTGATGACCTCGCTGAAGGGCAGTTCGACCATGGCCTGCTCGCCGTGCTCCGCACTGAAACGCCAGTCGCGCTGGGCCGCCGGCGTCGGCATGCGCACGATCTGGCCGCCTTGCAGCACAACGCGCGGCACCTGGTTGCGCTCACCGGTCTTGCGGGTGCCCTCGGTGGGCCACCAGTGGTCCAGCGCGATGGCGATGGCCAGGTCGTGCACGGCGCCGTCGCCCATCAGCGCCGTCGCCAGCAGGTCAGCCAGCCCGCCGTAAAAGCCCGCCGCCGGAATGATGGCGACGCCAGCCACGCGAGCCCGGGCATCGAAGTTCTCGAAGACGGCTTCAGCGCTGGCCTGCTCGGCGGTCACGTCGATATAGCCGCAGCCAGCGCGCAGGGCGGCCTCGATGACCGGCGC
The DNA here is from genome assembly GCF_056400485.1 of Roseateles sp. P5_B10. NCBI lineage: Bacteria > Pseudomonadati > Pseudomonadota > Betaproteobacteria > Burkholderiales > Sphaerotilaceae > Roseateles > Roseateles sp. P5_B10. The sequence goes on along the minus strand of NZ_JBFULE010000139.1, from coordinate 3,621 downwards.
CGCCGTGTCGAGAAACGGCCCGGCGCAGTTGATGACCACGCCGCAGCCCTGCAGTGCCGCGTCCAGCGCGGCCGCGTCGTCAATGGTCGCGACCCGCGCCTCCACGCCAGCCGGCAGTCGCGACGCATCCCGCCCGATCGCCACCACCCGCAAACCGCGCCTCAGCGCCTCGTTGACGACGAATCGCCCGGTGTGCCCGCCGGCACCGTAGACCGCGACCGCCTTCTTGCCCAAATCCCTGCTCATGATCATCCTTTTGAAACGAGACAGACCTGTCTGTTCTTTGAACGATACAGAATGGTCTGTATCGTGTCAACACCGAATCGACCACCGTGATGAACATGCCTGTTGAAACTGCCCCCGAAGCTCAGAACGTCCGCGAGCGCCTGCTGGGCGTGGCGTCCGAGCTGTTCTACAAGAACGGCGTTCGCGCGGTCGGCATCGATCTGGTCATCGAGCAGGCTGGCGTCGCCAAGAGCAGCCTGTACCGCCACTTCCGCACCAAAGACGACCTCATCGTGGCCTTCCTGGAGCGCGAGGACGTGGACTTCTGGGCGACCTGGGACCGGGTCGCCGCGGAAAACGCGAGCGACGCGAAGGCCGAGCTGGAAGCGCACATGCGCTGGATCGGCGAGCGCCTGGGCCGCGCCAATTACCGCGGCTGCCCGCAGATCAATGTGGCGGCCGAGTTCGCCGAGCAGGATCACCCGGCTCGCGGCGTGGCGCGCGCGCACATGCAGGCGCTGCGGTCACGCCTCACAGTCATCGCCCAACGCCTGAAGGCACGCGCGCCGAAGGCACTCGCCGCTCAGCTGGCCTTGCTCGTCAATGGCGCCTTCGTCAGCGCCGAACTGCTGACGCCGGATGAAGCGACGGATGTGCTGCTGGCCGCGATGCGCGCCCTCGTCGAAGCCGACCGCTAGTCTTCCTTCATCTGCGCCGCCTTGGCCACTGGTGCCAGGCGGGCTTTCTCAGCCACCAGGAACTTGCGGAAGTCCTCGCGGCTGCCGCCCGTCGGGTCGATGGCCAGCGGGATGAGCTTGGCGCGCAGCTCGCTCGTCTTCAGCGCCGCATTCACGGCCGCATTGAGTTTGTCGAGGATGGCCTCGGGCGTGCCCTTGGGCGCGAACACGCCCGACCAATGGCCAATGAAAACGTCGTTGAAGCCCTGCTCCTGGGCGGTGGCCAGGTCGGGCAAAGCCGCGATGCGACGGTTCCACGTCGAGGCGATGGCCTTGAGCTTGCCGGCCTTCACCATCGACAGCACGACGGGGCTGGCCTCGGAGGTCGCATCGACCTGGTTACCGACAACGGCCGCCATGCCTTCGGAGCCGCTCTTGAAGGGCACGATCTGCAGCTTGGCGCCAGCCTTGAGCTTGAGCATCTCGGCCACGAAATGCGGCGTGCTGCCGGTGCCGGCCGTCGCGAAGTTCAGCCCCTGGCCTTTCCTGGACGCCGCGATCAGGCCCTTCAGATCCTTGATGGCCGAGTCGCCCGGCACGACGACGACCGAGGGGCTGACGGCCATCATGACGACGGGCACGAGGTCGTTCTCGGCATAGGGCATGCGTGTCTTGATCAGCGCATTGGTGATGACACCGGCCGCCGGCGTCAGGAAGGTGTAGCCGTCCGGCGCGGCCTTGGCCACATAGGCCGCGCCGATCATGGAGCCGGCACCGGGCTTGTTCTCGATGATGATCGGCTGCCCCAGCTGCTTGGCCGTGGCTTCGGCCACCGTGCGCGCCACGATGTCGTTGGCGCCGCCGGGGCCAAAGGGCACGACGAAGTGCAGGGGCTTGGACGGCCAGGCCGTTTCCTGGGCATTTGCGGTCAGTGCAAGCAGCAGAGCTGCGACGGGAACAAGGCACTTCGGCACGGGCGTCTCCTGAAGGTGGTACAGCCCAGCCTAACGCCCTGCGGCGCGCCCGCGAAACGTGAGAACCCGCACAGGCATGAGCTCATGACAAAAGCTTTGTTGGGTTTTGTGTCATCGGCCTGCAGACTTGCAGCGTTGCCACCCGTACTGACAGCTTCCGCCACCACCGATGTGTGAGCTTTTCGCCCTCAACAGCCGCCAGCCGGCCGCCGCCACCTTCTCCCTCAGCGGCTTCGCAGCTCGCGGCGGGCGCACCGCAGACCATGTCGACGGCTGGGGCGTGGCCTTCCACGACGGCGAGCGCTGCGAAGTCACCGTTGAGGACAGCCCGGCGGCCGAATCCGAACTGGCGCGTCATTTCGGCCACCACCCGGTGCAGGCACGCAACATCCTCGCCCACATCCGCAAGGCCACCCAGGGCGCCCGCACCCTGGAGAACTGCCACCCCTTTCGCCGCGACTGGGCAGGTCGCACCTGGGTCTTCGCGCACAACGGCGACCTGAAGGACTTTCACCCCCAGCTGGACGGGAGCTTCACGCCGGCCGGCCAGACCGACAGCGAACGAGCCTTCTGCTGGTTGATGCAGAAGCTCCAGCAGCGCTTTGGCAACCAGCCGCCCGACTGGCAGCAACTGGCCGAAACGCTGACGCCCTGGATCCACGAGATCGCCGAGCACGGCCGCTTCAACCTGCTGCTGACCGATGGCCGCGCCATGCTGGCGCATGCGTCAACCAAGCTGCACTGGCTGCAGCGCCGCCCGCCCTTCGGCCACGTCTCCTTGCGCGACGGCGACCTGAGTGTGGACCTGGCCACCGTCAACAACCCGGCTGACCGCATGGCGCTGGTCTCCACGGAGCCGCTGACCCATGGCGAGGCCTGGCAGGCGTTCGCAGCCGGTGAAGTGCGTGTGTTCCAGGACGGCGATTGCGTGTTCGTCAGCGAAGGCGTGGCCGAACTCGCGGCTGCCTGATCAAGGCGCAGCCAGCGCGTCGTCCACCACGCCGCGCGCTTCCTGGACCAGCAGCTGCAGATGCGCCTCGTCGCGGAAGCTCTCCGCGTAGACCTTGTAGATGTCCTCGGTGCCCGACGGCCGCGCGGCGAACCAGCCACTGGCCGTGCACACCTTGATGCCACCGATCGCCGCGCCGTTGCCCGGCGCACTGCTCAGCACCGCAGTGATGGGCTCGCCTGCCAGTGAAGTCGCCTGCACGTTCGCAGCCGTCAGCGCGGCCAGCCTCGCTTTCTGCTCCCGCGTGGCCGGGCCTTCGACGCGGTCGGCGTGCGGTGTGCCGAGGGCCGCCGTCAGGCTCTGGTAGTACACCCCCGGGTCGCTACCGGTGCGCGCTGTGATCTCGGCCGCCAGCAGCGCGGCGGCGATGCCGTCCTTGTCGGTCGTCCACACGCGGCCATCACGGCGCAGCATTGATGCGCCCGCGCTCTCCTCGCAGCCCAGGCCCAGGCTGCCTTCAGCCAGGCCGGGCGCAAACCATTTGAAGCCGACGGGCGCCTCGAACAGCGGGCAGCCCAGGCGCCGCGCAATGCGGTCGATCAGCGCCGTCGTGACGACGGTCTTGCCGACGGCCGCGTTCGCGCGCCAGCCGGGCCGGTGGCGGAACAGATAGTCCACGGCGACGCTGAGGTAGTGATTGGGCGGCATCAGACCGGCACTGCGGGTGACGATGCCATGGCGGTCATGGTCGGTGTCGCAGGCAAAGGCCACGTCGAAGCGATCGCGCAGGCTCGTC
>NZ_JBFULE010000138.1:0-9958 GCF_056400485.1 Roseateles sp. P5_B10 | reverse complement strand
GTTCGCTGCCGAAGCCACGCGTGCCAACGGCGACGTGATCCCCGCGTCGGTGCCCGGCCGGCGCATGTTCGCGCTGAAGGAACCGGTCGGCGTGGTCGCCGCGATCACGCCCTGGAATTTCCCTGCGGCGATGATCGCGCGCAAGATCGCCCCTGCGCTGGCCGCCGGTTGCACCGTGGTCTGCAAGCCGGCCGAGGACACGCCACTGACCTCGCTGGCGCTGGTCAAGCTGGCCGAGGAGGCAGGCGTCCCCGCGGGGGTGCTGAACATCGTGACAGCTTCGCGTGAACGCACGCCCGAGGTCGTCGATGTCTGGCTCGACGACCCGCGCGTGCGCAAGATCACATTCACCGGCTCCACACCAGTGGGCAAGCATCTGGCGCGTCGCGCCGCCGACACGCTCAAACGGCTGTCGCTGGAACTGGGTGGCAACGCGCCTTTCATCGTCTTCGAGGACGCCGACCTCGATGCCGCCGTCGAGGGCCTGATGGTGGCCAAGTTCCGCAACGGCGGGCAGACCTGCGTGAGCCCGAACCGGGTGTTCGTGCAATCGCCCGTGCACGACGCCTTCGTCGAGAAGCTGGCCGCTCGCATCTCGGCGCTCAAGGTCGGCCCGGCCAGCGACCCGGCCTCACAGATCGGGCCGATGATCAACGCGAGGGCCGTCGACAAGATCGAGCGCCATGTGCAAGACGCCGTTGAGCGCGGTGCGGCCACGCTGGTCGGCGGCGCGCGGCTGCCGGCCCTCGGACCGAACTACTTCGCGCCGACGCTGCTGGTCGGCGCCGACGGCGGCATGGCCTGCGCCTGCGAGGAAACCTTCGGACCGCTGGTGGCCATCACGCGCTTCGAGACCGAAGCCGATGTGATCCGCGCGGCGAACGACACACCCTTCGGTCTGGCGGGCTATTTCTATGCCACCGACGTGCGGCGCATCTGGCGCATGGCGGAGGCCCTGCAGACCGGCCTGGTGGGCGTCAACGAAGGCGCGCTAGCTGCCGAGGCGGCACCGTTCGGCGGCGTCAAGGASTCAGGCTATGGSCGCGAGGGCTCGGTGCACGGCCTGGACGACTACATGCACCTGAAATACGTGTGCCAGGGGCAGCTTTGAGGTCATACCTTTTCTGCAAGGCCGCCTTTCAAATGCTGTGTCCGGTGACGCCGGCACTGGCCGCAAAGATCAACGTGGTGCGTCTTTGCTCGAACGCCGCAGGAAGGTTTGCCAAACGCCGGTGTTCGACGATGAACTCGACGGCTTTGCCGACGCGGACGTAGTCCAGGACGGGTACCCGCCGTCAGGGTCGCAGCGAGATGGTGTCCGTTCCAGGGAAGTCGGCCGGCAGCCGGGCCTCGGGATCGCGCCCCGCCAGCCATTTCAATGCACGCGGCATGACGGTCTGGAAGGCGGCGCAGCGCATGCCCGGCGATGCGCCCTGGCTGAACCAGACATGCCCGTAGGCGGACACGAAGACGCGGCCCCGGCCGTACCTCACGGTCCATTCGACGGGGAACTGCCGGCCGTCCACGCCGTCGTGTGCATAGGCGATCACGTCGACGTTGCGGGCCGGGCCGCGGGCGTAGCGGTAGACCTCCATGTCGGCGGCCCGCCAGCTGCGCGGCAGTCCGGCGTGGATGGGGTGCTGGCCGCGTTGGTGCACGAGCGTGTCGGTGCGATCGCCGTGCCAGGTGTCGTCGCCATCACCGGCGGGCACGGTCTGCAGTGTCTCGTCCTCGCGCACCAGCAGCGCCGAGCCGAAGTGCTTGTCGCGCCAGCCCAGGCCGATCATCTCGTTGTACTGGGGCCACTCGGCGAAGGCATTGTTCGCCTCGTGGTAGACGTAGAAGCCACCACCGCCGCGCACGAAGGCCTCGAAGGCGCGCTGCACTTCGGCCGGCCAGCCCGGCTTGCCGCCGAGGTTGTTGTAGCCCGACAGCACCACGTCGTAGCGCGTGAAGTCGGGCCGCCAGCGCGACCAGGCGGCGGGGTCGCTTGCATCCGGTGGCGTGATGGAGACGTTCACCTCGAACGCGCCATCGCGGGCGAGGATCTCGCGCACCAGTGCCAGCCGGCGCGGCCAGTCGTGGTTGCTGATGCCCTCGATGATGAGCAGCCGGATGCGCGGGGCTTCGGCGGCGCGCGCCAGCAGTCGCAGGCCGGCCGCTGCCAAGGCCAGTGCGGTGAACAGGAAGGTCCTGCGGTCACGTCCCATGGATGCACCCGATGGCCGCGCTAGAAGCGGTCGAAGAAGGCCTTGGTCTCGGCTGCCGAGAAGCCGGGCGGCCAATGCCCGCCGGCCGCGTGGCCGCACCAGACGACCGGCTTGCCCGCACTGCAGCCCTGGTACTCCACGCAGCCGTTGTTGCCGATGGGCTTGGTCGTGGCGCTACAGCTGTTGCGGGCCAGGAAGGTGTTGCGGGCATCCTCGCCGGCAGAGTAGGGCACGACGTTGTCATCCATGGCGTGGTCGAAGATGGCGGCGACGCGATGCGCCGAGCTGCCGCATCCACTCCACAGCGAGCCGGACAGCGGGGCGATGGCTCGCACCACGTCACCCATCTGGCAGCCGATGGCGTTGGACATCATGCCGCCGAAGCTGAAGCCGGTGGCGAACACCCGTTGCGGGTCGGTGCACACGCCTTGCTGGACCTGGCTGATCATGCTGCGCATGAAGCGGATGTCGCGGTCGCCGTCGTTGGCCCAGCCGGCATCCAGGCCTTGCGGGGCGATGAAGATGGCGTTGTCGCCGTACAGCGGCTTCAGTCCGAAGAAACCGCCCCAGGTATAGACATCGTTGGCGCTGCCGCCGCGCCAGTGCAGGCCGATGACGACGGGATAGGTCTTGTTGCGGTCGTAGCCGGCCGGCATCTCGATCCAGTAGCTGCGCTGGACGTTGTCCGACGTGATCGACTGGAGGCCGGTGCTGAACTTGGCCGTGATGCCGCAGCCGGCGCTGCCGGTGGCGACTGGTGCCGGGGGTGGTGGCGTGGGCGTTGGCGTCGAGGAACTCTCGGACGCCGAGCCACCGCCGCAGGCGGCGAGCGCGCAGAGGAGCAGTATGGCGCCCAGCACTCGCCGCGCCACCGTCGAATGCAGCCGTCTCATGGCTTGACGGGCTCCACCGTCACCAGCGCGATGTCGTTGCTGCGCATGGTCAGCTTCCACTGCAGCTTGCCGTCCTTGCCGACCTTGACGATGCGGTCCGCCTCGGGCTGGTCCTCGGTGAGGCTTTGCAGCTGGGCCAGCTGTTCGGCGCTCAGGTCCTTGGGAGCACCCATTTCGAGGTAGGCGGTGTAGGCGTCGTTGACCTTGTGGCCGGTGCGGCGCACCAGCACGCGGTAGTTGCCGGCGCTGACGTTGCGCAGGTTCAGCGTGACGGCGGGTGCTGGGCCGTTGGGCACCGGCTTGCCGAAGAAGACGCCGTTGCTGTTCTTCTTCTGGTCGGGATGCTGCCAGTCCCAGACCACCACGGCGGCCTTGCCGCCATCCACGGCAGCCAGCACCTTGTCGTCCTTGCTGGGCACCTCCTTGCCGCGCAAGGCGTTGAGGTATTTGTAGGCGAACCACGCCGGCTTGCGCACGCTGTCGCGCGTCATCAGGCCGAAGCCGCCATGGAAGGCGCGGTCCGGCGGGCCCGGCTCCTCGAACAGGTCGCTGTAGGTCCAGTAGCTCATCGCCTGCGCGTAGCCGCGCGTGCCGCGCAGCTTGGTCAGGATCCACGGTGCGCTGATGTAGCTGTCATGCACCTTGTCGCGCGGGTTGTAGCTGGTGCTCCACTCCGTGATGTACAGCGGGATGCCGGGGAAGGCCGAGGCCTCGATCTCGCTGCGGTTGCGGCKCACGTCGCCAATGATGGAGTTGGCGTCGGGGGCCAGGATGCGGTCGGATTGGCCGTATTCGTCGAGGAAGCCCTCGGTCACGCCGTAGGTGTGGGTGGTGACGAAGTCCACCGGCACGCCTTGCTGCTTGGCATAGGCCAGCAGCTCGGGCACCCAGGCCGCGCCGGCAGTGGACGGGCCGCCCACCTTCAGCGCCGGGTCGACCTTCTTGAGGGTGCGCGCCGTGTTGGCGTAGAGCTCGAAGTAGGCCTTCTGGTCGGCCTTCTCCCAGAAGCCGTCCAGGTTGGGTTCGTTCCAGACCTCGAACGGCCACTTGCGCACTTCTTCGGCGCCGTAGCGCTGGATCAGATGGCGCGCGAATGCATCGATCAGCTCGGCCCAGGGCCCCGGCTGCGGGTGCGAGGTGTTGCCCTTCCAATGGAAGATGGTGAGATTGGAGGTCGTCATCACCTTGGGCGAGAAGCCCAGTTCGATGAAAGGCTTGATGCCGCGCGCCAGCAGGGCGTCGTACAGGCGGTCGATGCCGGTCCAGTCAAACACCAGCTTGTCGCCTTCCTTCTTCACGGTGCCGTAGACGTCGTGGAAGACGTCGTGGAAGCGCACGGAGCGAAAGCCCAGTTCATCGACAGCGGTCTTCAGCTGTGCGAGGTTCTCCGGGCGACCCGTGGTGCCGACATAGTCGGAGCCGACCGCCAGATCGAAGAAGCGATCGACTGGCGCCTTCGCGGCAGCGATGTCGAGGTCGACCTTGCGTTCGGCCGGGCCGGCGGCGCCCGCCTGGGCGCACAGGCTCAGCGCCAGCACGGCGGCAGAGAGGGAAGTCAGGCGTTTGATCATGAGGGTGGGGCGGCGCGGGATGGCGTTCAAGGTTGGATGTCCCATTCGATGCTGTCGGTGGCGCCGCGCTCATCGCGCACGCGCAGGGTGGTGCGGCCCGGCGCCAATGGCACCGCGGGCCAGGCGGCGATGCGGTCGACGACGGGCACGGTGTCCATCGGCTTGCCATTGACTTCCAGGCTGGCCTGGCGGCCGTTGCTGTAGGCCTTCACGGCCACGGTGCCCGCGGGCCGCGGGCTGGCTCGGCGGTTGGCCAGATGCAGCACGGGCTCCCGCTGCCACCAGGCCTGCCAGAGCAGGAAGGCGTCCTTGCGGAAGCGCCGGTCGTAGGTGACGAGGCCCTTGTCGTTGACGCCGGGGGCGTCGCCTTCGTTGCGGCCTGCCGAGGCATGGTCAAAGCCCAGCCAGACGAAATGACCCCACAGGAAGGGGCGCGCCGAGAGCTGGCGGGCATAGGCCTCGTGGAAGAGGGCCTGGTACTGCTCGGGGTGCCAGCGCGCGCCCGGCTGCGGCCTTTTCGGCGGGTCTTCCTGCTGCAGCACGCTGGCGCCGGCGCCGTATTCGCCCAGGCCGATGGGCTTGGTCGGCAGCTTCTCGTGCAGGCGATCCGCCCAGGGGCCGATGTCGGTGAACTCGCCGTCGTACCAACCCCAATAGCGGTTGTAGGAGGCCAGGTCGGTCTGCAGCGCCATGGGATGGTCGTCCGGCGCGCAGCAGTGCGCATAGGTCGTCAGGCGTGCCGGGTCTTCCTGCTTGGCCAGGCGGTGCAGCTCGCCGAGCAGRTTGCGGATGGCGTCGTCAGAACGGTAGACCTCGTTGCCCACGCCCCAGACGGCCACCGACGCGTGGTGGCGGTTCTGGCGCACCAGCTCGCGCAGCTGCTGGAACAGGTTGTCGCGGAAGGCCGGCGCCTCGCTCATCGCCGCGTTGAGCGGGATCTCGGTCCACAGCACCAGGCCGAGTTCGTCGGCGCGTTCGTAGACGCGCGGTGGGTGCTGGTAGTGCACCAGCCGCAGCCCGGTGACGCCGAGCTCCATCAGGATGCGCAGGTCCTCGTCGACCTCGGCATCGCCCACCGCCACGCCGTGGCCGGGGCGGCCGGGGTGGAAGTAGTTGACGCCATGCAGCGGGTAGGGCTTGCCGTTGAGCAGGAAGCCGCGCTGCGGGTCGACGGCGACCTGGCGCAGGCCCAGCGGCAGCTGCACGGCGTCGCGCACAGTGGTCCCCTGGAGCAGTTCGGCGCTCAGACGGTAGAGGTAAGGGTCGAACACGCCTTGCCACAGGTGCGGCTTGGCTACGTTCAGCTGCACGCTTGCGGCGTCGGCTGCGCCGGCCGGCAGCTCCACTGCCTGGCTCTGCTGCAGCACGGTGCGGCCCGCGGCGTCGCGCAGTGTCAGGCGCAGCAGGCGCCGGGCGGGCAGGGCGGCGTCGTTGCGCAGCTGCACCCGCACCTTCAGCTGTGCGGCCGCGGAGGTCAGGGCCTCGGTGTCGACCTGGACGCCAGGGCCGCCATGGTCGAGCAGCTCGATGTGAGCGTCGTCGGTTTCAATGAGGCGCACCGGCCGTACCAGGCCGCCGAAGACGGTGAAGTCGCCGCCCAGCGGCGCCACCTGCGGCAGCGCGCCGTTGTCTACGCGCACGGCAAGCAGGTTGCGGCCGGGGCGGAGCAGGTTCGTGATGTCGAAGCGAAAGCGCRCATAGCCGCCGTCGTGGCGGCCGGCGCGCTGGCCATTGACCCAGACCTCGGCGGCCATCGTGGCGGCGTCAAACTCCAGGAACTGGCGCCGGCCCGCGGCTGCGGCCGGGCGCTCCAGGACGCGCCGGTACCAGGCGGCGCCGCGGTAGTAGGCGCCGCCCGCTTCGCCGTCGACGGCATTGAAGCTGTGCGGCAAGACGACCCGCGCCCAGGTGGAATCATCCGGCTCGGCCGCCGCCTTGGCGTCTCCAGCCTGGAAGCGCCAAGGCCCATCAAGCAGAAGCTGTTGACGCTGCGCCATCACGGGCATGGCTGTCAACATCACCGCCAAGGCCAGTGACAACTGCTGCATTGCCCGCCCCAACAGGGCGTGCCGAATTCTTCGAGACTTCGTCATGAGGTTCTCTGCAAGGGCCGGTCGGGCTGACCCTGGAAGCGCACCTTTGCTGACGCGTGGAAGAAGTTGGTCATCAACGAGGACATAAGTTTTTGATGGGAGCATCAGGAGCATGAACACAACAGCAAGTACCGGAAGTGTAGGAACCCAATTCGAAAGCGCTCTATCGCAACACCGCGTCAACCACCTGGTTTGGCGACAATGTGCATTATGTAAAATCAATGGCGTGCGGCGCCCATGGGGAACTTCAGCTTGCCAAATAGCAGCGCCAAGCACTGCGGCCCAAGTGCTCGCAGCAATGGCTTCATCCTGCGCTACCTCCCACAAAGGCGCCAAGAAATCGACGCACTCGGTCCCTCGCAGCGACTACTCCACTTATTTAAGCGCTTCCTTCAAGGTCTCCGCACCTTCCACGATCGTCTTGCCGTTGCCCGTCAGCACCGCTGCAGCGAAGTCGATGACGGCGCCAATCTTGGCGAGCTTGGCCTTGACGCTCTTGACCTTGGCAATCACCTGCTGTGCCGCGTCGACCGCCGACTTGATGTGCTCAGCTGAAATCTTCGCTTCACCTGCTTGCAAGAGGATGCTCAAGCCGGTGAGAGCGGTAGCTTTCGCTGCAAGGCGGTCTTGTGTCGCCAGGACGGCGTCGATGACCTCCTGCGCGGTCGCCTTCTTCAAATCCTCATTGAGCGCATCAAGCTGGTCGTTCAGGAACGTTCTCAACGAGGCCAGCGAGGCTTCGTCAAGCTGATCCCCGACCTGGGCTACCGCGATGAGTTGCTGCTCAGGCCCGGAAGTGCCTGTGGATTCATTGTTCGCTTCGGTGCTCATGCTCTGTTCCTGTGCTTAAARGCCCGCCTCGATGGCATCCCGAGCCTCAAGTGTCTTGGTCCGGAAGTCGTCCAACTGGTTCAGCAGCGCACGCGGGTCCGACTTGAGCGCCTCTTGCTGAAACACCGGCACAGAGACAATCCAGGCGTCGATGGCGGCGACGATCTTGGTGGGCACATCGCCGGCTTTGCCCGCCTTGGCCAGGCGGGAGTCGATCGCCTTCGAAGTCACCCCGATCTGCCGGCGCAGTTCCGCTGTTCGGATGGGCTCCGCTACGGCCATGGGTTTCCCCATGCCCACACTGATCTCGCTGCCCCGCGTCACGCGCGCGGTCGTGGTCAGCCAGCCGTCGTAGTTGGACTGCTGGGCCTCGTCGACAAAAAAGCTTCGCAAGACGCGCGCGTTGGCCACGAGGTCCGGCCCTGCGGCCACCAGCCGCCGGATGCCGTCCTCTCGCTCGGCCTTCACAAGGACATCAGCGAGCAGCGACAACACGCTGGCGACAGCGGTGACCTTCTTTGGATTGACGATCGAAGCGCCGTCCTTGTCCTTGAGTGCGCTCAACTTCTTGGCCGTTCCCTGAATGGAACTGCGAACCTCGAACTGCTTGTCGTCAACCATCGCTAGCAGGGTCTTGGCGTAGAGCTCCAAGGTGTCGACAGTGACCTCCTGGAACGCAACGGTGGCGTCACCCGTCAACCCACAGCTCTTCTTGAGCGCCTTGGCACCTTCTACATCGCCCGTTGGCGTTGATTCCGACAGCAAGACGCGCACGTCCGCCGCGTCATTGCACAGCTTGGCGACCTGCTGAATCTCCTGTCGAACGGCACCCGTCATCTTCGTGGTCTCACCGGCGAAGTTGGTGATCGCCTTGTAGTTGGCGCAGCCTGCCAACGCCAGGACGGCCAAGGCCGCAATCGCACGCAATGGCACGCTCATGTCTCACTCCCCTTTGAGCCTGTAGGCCTGTGAATGATCGGCGGCGCTGGGGGAAGGCTCATCCCAAAAGTTAATGAGGCCGCCAACAAATTCCCCCGAGGCAAACTCATGCACCAGAAGGCGGCAAGCTCGACGCGCCGCAACAGGTGAATGGACGCCGCTGCACGTCGGAGCGCGATGCCGGCACGCGGTCCGGGCATCGCACGCTCAATGCCTGCGCGGACAGTTTTCGCCAGCCGGCGCCGGCGGGGTGGCCTCGGCGGTGCTCGCGGCCGAGGCGGACGGCGAAGGCCCCACGGTCACGGCCGCCGAGCCGCAGTTGTTGCTGTAGAACCAGTTGGCAATGTAGGGGACCGGCACGATGGCGTCGCTGAGGTACAGGAACAGCTCACCGTCGCGCGACGCCGTGAACGTCAGCTTCGCCTTGCCAGAGCCCTTTTCAATAGGCTGCATCTTCAAGGCCGGCTCGACGTTGCCGCGCTGGCCGATGCGAATCATGGGAACAAAGTAGTCGACATCCCATGAGCGCTTGATGAGCGCAAAGAGGTTGTGCGGCCAGCCCCGTGCCTTCAGCCCCGCCACGCTGGCCTCGACGCCCTTGTCGTACCAAGGCGGGCTGGCGCCGGTGTCCAGCTCGATTTCATACGACTGGTCCGCCTTGACGGAAAGGCCCGTGGCCCAGCAGACCTCGCTCGTGTCGAAACGCGCCTTAGGAGCAAGGGGACTGTCGCCGACGTCCCGTAAAGATTTTGAAGGCGTGCAGAACGCTCCCGCCGAGTCCGCGCTGCGCGCGACGAAGTGGCTGACGCCGCCCACGATCAGGTACAGCAGCGCCAACGCAAAGATCAGCGGCACGATGCCCCGGGAAATCAGCCAGGCCGCGCCAATCAGGAACGGGTTGTTGCGCAACACCCGGGCCACCTTCAGCGTGGGCGTGCTGGGCACGTGGCCGTCGATGACCTTCTCGATCCGCCGCTGGACGCGCACCCGCCAGAGCAGGACCGCCAGCAGGGCTACAACCAGCAGCTTCAGAACCGGGCTGACATCGGCCCATGTTTGCCACTTGGTGTATGCAAGGACCACCACCACCACGACGCCCAGGAGCGCCGCCGCCTTGAGGGTGGAGTTCTTCGCCGAGTCGCGGACCCAGGTCACGTAGTCCTCGCGCCGGTCAGCATGCCAGGCAAACCAGGCACGGTCATGAACGCGCTGCCGAAGGAAGTTGCTGACCTGGAACAGGCCCCCCACCATCGCGATGACGACCAGCATCCCGAACGGCTGCTCGCAGAAGGCCTCGACCCAGCCTCTGGCCCAATTGGGCGCCAGCTCGCGCAACTGCGGCTTCCAGGGCTCGACGATGCCCTTCAAGGTCTCGTTGATCCCGTCCGATGTAGCCTCCGCGCGGCCGCCCAGCTGTTCGT